>JAVHXX010000133.1 GCA_031119595.1 Patulibacter sp.
CCACGGCGACGAACGCCAGCAGGACACGGGGGAAGAACGCTCGGGGGCGCTCCGACGGGGCCGTGGGCAGGAGGTGGAGCTCCAGCGCGAACGGCAGCGGTTTGCCGTCGGTGATTCGAAACACAGTATGCGTGTAAGAAGTTGCGGTCCTATGACCGCGTTACGCCCACGCACGCTGGGGATTCCGCGAATTCGCCCGCCCGGCAAGGCTGCCCGGGTCTGCCCACGTGGAACCGCAATTCCGCGCCCAGACCCGGGCATCCACGGGCGCCTACGGCGTGAGCCTCACCGGGATAGTGGCCTTCTGACCGTTCGTGTAGGTGACGGCCACCTTCACGGTCACGGCCTTCTTGCTCTTGCGCTTGGCGGCCGACTTGATCGACACCGTGCCGGTGCGCGTGAGGAGCTTCGCGACGGTCGTGCCGGCGCTCGGGAGCGTGACGCGCAGCTTCGTCGACGAGATGCGCTTCGTGGTCGCCTTGCCCTTCACGGTGAGCTTCTTGACCGACACGCCCTTCGAGCTCTTCGCCCGCTTCGCGTCGATGGCGTACCCGCTCGGGAGGGTCACGTCGAAGCTCTTCAGCTTCAGCTGCGTGCCGGTGGCCGACGGCGCCGTGACGGTGAGCGCCAGCGTCGGCTTGCCCTTGCTCACGCCCGAGAGCGAGGAGCCGAGCCGCGGCACCGAGGCGCCGAGCCCGGCGCCGCAGTACGAGTAGCTCGTGCGCTGCACGCTCGGCTTCGCCTGGCTGACGAACGTCGACTGGAACGCCATCGTCGGCGTGTCGCAGAGCGCGTCCGTCGCGATGAGGAGGCCGTTCGTGCCGCCCGTGATGTCGATCTGCAGCGACGTCAGCGGGAGATCCGGGATGGTCGTGAAGTTCGTCCGGAGCTGGCTCGTCTTCGTGTCGACGGCCGTGACGCCCTGGACGTTGCCGTGGTACCGGCCCTGGAACGCGAGGCCGATGCCGGGCAGCGTCTGGCCCGGGACCTTCAGCAGGTACACGTTGCCCGCGAGCGGATCGTTCGTGATCGACAGCGTGCCGGAGGCCTTGCCGATCGCCGAGGTCGCCGGGCAGGCACTGGCCTGGAACGCGTCGACGGAGCAGGCGCGCGGGATCTGCGCGAGGTCGACGCCGAGGCCCTTGGGCAGCACGACGAAGGTCTGCCGGAGCGCAACGGAGCCCGCCGCGGACGTGATGCGCACGGAGACGTTCGGGCGACCCTTGTTCGCGGTGTTGCCCGTGACCGCGGCGTCGAGCTGCGGCGCGAACGGCAGCGAGTCGCAGCCGGTGACCTGGAAGGGCGCCGAGGGCACCGGCACGGTGGCGCCGGCGTCATCGGTCATGTGGGACGTCGTGTAGAGCGCGCCGCAGCTCGTCGGGCTGAGCGCGAAGCCGGTCCGGTCGAGGCGGATCTGGAGCGCCTGCAGGTTGAGCGGGATGCCCTTGAACCGCAGCGGCACGTCGGCGATGACCCGCAGGCCGATGTCGCTGGAGCGGATGAGCACCTGCGCCTGCACGGTGAGCTGCCCGAGGTCGACGTCACCGAACTTGATCGGCACCTCGAGCACGAGGCCGGCGACGTTGCCGTCGACCGGATCCGAGAGGTAGACCGCGCCGGGGGCGTGGTACGGCGCCGGGCCGATGCCCGCGACACCCGTCATGGTGCCGACGCGCGTCGACTCCGGGCAGGTGCCGGCGGCCGCATCGGACGCGCCACAGGTCGGGACGCCCTTGAGCGTCGCGAGCTGGCCCTGCGGCAGGTCGATCTCCACGTGCGTGAGACGCGGCGAGCGGTCGGGGCGCACGATCGTGGTCGTGAGCGGGCTCGACTTGCCCGCCGAGTTCGGGTCGTCGAGGTTGAAGGCCACGCTCGGTGAGAACGGCCGCGGACCGCAGTCGTCGGTCACGGAGTAGGAGTTGGTGGTGGTGTTCGTGGCGCTCGGCTGGGCCCACGACACCGCCTGGAGCGACCCGGTCGTCGTGCCGCACTGCTCGGGCGTCACGAGCGCCGAGTTGTCGCCGCCACGGAAGGTGAGGGCGAGGTCGGAGACCGGCAGCTGCGGCAGGTCCGAGAGGGTGGCGACGATCCGGTTCTGGTCGTCGATCGCGAGGTGGCCGACGAGCTTCACGCGCGGCGCGTCGTCGCCGGTGCCGAGGGCGGCCTCGATGTACAGATCGGGGAGGGCGCCGGCCGCCGGCTGCGCGCCGAGGTAGGCGTGGCCGGTGAGCGGGTCGGCGATCGCCGGTGAGGCGATCGAGACATCACCGACGCTGCTGCCCGCCGGACAGGTCGCGGCGGCTGCGGAGGTCTGCGCGAACGCCGCCGCGGTGCAGAGCGGCAGGCCCGCGGCGCCGCTGGCGATCTGCCCGGAGAACGCGAGGCCGCCGGGGAGCGTGAGCGTGGTCGACTTCACGGTCGAGGCGACGCGCGTGGGATCGGTCGACTGCGCGAACCGCACGTGGACCGTGGCCGCGGTGGTCTCGTCGGGGCGGTTCTCGGTGGTCGTGACCGTCGAGCTCGGGGAGAACGGGATCGCGGCGTCGTCGCAGCCGGTGAGGCGGTACGGGGTCGCGTCGGCGGAGGTCGGGGTGCCGTCGTACGAGGTGCCCGAGATGTGGGTGGCCTGGTCGGTGGTGCAGTCCGAGCCGAGGTACACGAACGGCTTGGTGCCCTGGCCGGTGTGGCCCGTCGGGCCCCAGAAGGTGAGGGCGAACGTGTCGACCGCGACCGGCTGGGTCTGCTGCGGGTCGCCGTTCGGCGGGTTGATCTTCACCTGCGTCGGGAGGTTGTCGATGATCGACCGCAGACCGACGTTCGGGGCCGGGCGGAGCGTGATGCCGACGACCACCTTCACGTAGGGCTGCGTCTTGATCACGAACGGCTTCAGGACGATGCCGAGGCGCGCGACCTCGCCCGGGCCGGGCGTGAGGTTGTAGACGTTACCCGGGACCGGCGGGACGGTGAGCGCGAGGTTGCTGCCGCTCGCCGCCGTGACCTGCGTGCGGATCTTCGCCGTCGCCGCGCCGACCTGGGCGTCGGCGGGGCAGTTGTCGTTGACGTCGTCGTCGGCGGCGAACTGGTCGGCGGTGCAGTGCGGGAAGCTGCCGGCGTTGGCGGCGAACCCGACGGGGGTGTCGATGACCTCGCGCTTGAGATCGTCGGCGGCGATCGGCGTGGCCGGCGACGTGACCGTCGAGTACGCGAGGCAGAAGTCGGTGTAGGTGTCGGCGGCGGTGGACGGGGTGACGCCGGTGCCGTCGGCGGCGCAGGTGGATCCGGTGGCGACCGGACCGGCGTAGAAGCCGGTGATCGGCGACGCGGCGCGGGCCTGGCCCGAGGCCATCAGCACCGCGAGGACGGCGAGCGCGAGCGACAGGACGATGGACGTGCGCGCTGGACGACGCACGGGGACTGCTGGGGACATTCGATCTCCAAGATCGAGGCGAAACGGCCTTGTGTGACCCTGAACACCGTGAGTATCCCGAAGGTTGCGGCGGGCCGCGCCACCGACCCGGAGGTGGCGCGTACGCACTGAGGGCCGCCGCCGCGAATCGCGACGACGGCCCTCGGCAGAAGCGTGGGCGGCGGCACCGAGTCGGCGCCGCCGGGGATCCCTACTTGCGCGTGAGCGTGATCTTCTGCGTGGCCTTGGAGCCGTCCGTGTAGACGATGCGCGCGTCGACGGTGACGTCGGCGTCGCTCTTCGCGAACTTCGAGGTCGCGGCGAGCGTGCCCGTCTTCGTGAGGATGCGGACGCCGTTCGAGCCCGGCTTCGCGATCGTGAACCGGATCAGGCTGGCGCTCAGGCGGGCCCGCTTCGTCGCGCCGGTGACGGCGGTCTCGAGGTGGTCGACCTTGATGCCCGACTGGGACTTGTTCTTGTTGATCGTGAGGCCCTTGGGCAGGTTCAGACGGATCGTCTGGATCTTCTTGCCCGTGGCGCCCGCACCACCGACCGTGAGGGTCGGACGGCGCGACGACGCGTGGTCGAGGCGCGCCGTGAGCTGCTCGGCGCAGGTCGTGCGGACCGAGAACGACTTGCTCTTGCCGTTCTGGCTGCCGATCGTCGCGTCGTACCCCGACTGCTGGCACTTCGTGCCGGCCGGCGGGAGCTGCAGGATGCCCGAGGCGCCGCCGTTGATCGTGATCTTCAGCGAGCGCTCCGGCAGCGACGGGAGCCCGGTGAACGTGTTCACCACGCGGCCCGAGGCGTCGACGGCCGTGGTGCCGACCACACGGAGCGGCAGGCGACCCGTGAACTGGAGGCCGATGCCCGGGAGCGTCTGGCCCGGGATCACGACCTTGTGGACCACGCCGCCGGCCTGACCGGAGGCGATCCCGCTGAGCTCCGCACTGACGGAACCGATGATCGAGGTCGTCGGGCAACCGCCGGCGTTGAACGTGTCGAGGGCGCAACCACCCTGGACGTTCTTGAGGTCGGTCGAGAGGCCGACGGGCAGCGTGATCGTGGTCGAGCCGAGATCGTCGTTGCCCTGCGGGTTCGTGATGCCGATCGTGAGGGTCGGGTGACCGCCCGGTGCGGTGTCACCCGAGATCGCCGCCGAGAAGGACGGCGTGAACGGGAGGCTGTCGCAGCCGGTGAGGTTGTAGGTGGTCGTGGCGGTGGTCGGCTTGCCCTCCTGGTCGACCTGCGTGAACGGGTTCACGCCCGTGTAGGGGTTGACCGTGAGGTTGGCGGTCTGCGGGGTCTGGCAGGTGGTGCCGACCATGAAGAAGTCGCTCGCCATCGCCGAGAGACCCGACGTGGGCACGAGCGGCTGCGCGAGGTGCGGGTGCGCGGCGGCCGAGCCCCAGAACCGCAGCGACAGCGCCTGGAGCGCGATCGGCACCGGGGTCGTCGGGGCGGCCGGGTTCACCGTCGTACGCGAGAGCTCGCTGGTCTGGTTCTGCAGACCGACCTTCGGATCGCCCAGCTGGGAGACCGTGATGGTCGACTTCGACTCGGTGTAGGGCTGGATCGTGCCGACGGCCGGACCGATCAGCGCGACGCCGAACTGGGCGGCCTTGCCGTCCGGGGTGTCGAGGGCGTAGATCACGCCCGGCGAGTTCTGCGTGGTGAACGCGGGGCTCGCCTGGCCGGTCGGGACCTGGATCTTCGCGAGGACCGTGCCGACCTGCGAGGCGCCGGGGCAGGCCGCGGGCGCCGGCGAGGCCTGCGCGAACTGCGCGGGGCTGCACTTCGTGGCGGTGTCGATCGCAGCCTGGGTGCCGACGGGGAGGCCGACGAGGGTGTTGTCGATGTCCTCACCGGTGACGGCGTCGCCGCCGTCGACCGAGAAGCTCACGCAGTAGTCGGTGGTGGCCCCGGCCTGCGTCTGGAGGAGCGGTGCGGCCGGGTTGAGGTAGGTGCAGGACGTGTCGTTGACCGACGGATCCGCGGAGGCCGGAACGGCGACCGCGAGGCCGTTCGGGTTGTTGAAGGCGGCGACGGGGCCGGCCTTGAAGTTCGTGATGTTGACGTCCGCGGAAGCGGCGGCCGGCAGGGTGAGCGAGAGGGCGGCGAGCGCGAGGAGCGCGCGGAGACGGGGGACTCGCCTGGGCGATGGGTGCTTCATCAATGGTCCTCAGTGGAGGGTGGCGTGTGACAACTATCACAGCCCTGGACGTCTGGTTGGACGCCTGATCCCCGTCTACCTGCCGTTCTCATACGTACGTCCAGAAAAACGGCGTTATACCGCTCTCCGGACCAGTGCAAGGACGAACCGGGCGCCGGGGCACCCTTCAGAACCCGCCGCAGTTGCGGGGGTTTCGGTGACGCGAAGCGGAGCGGACGCTCGTGCTAGGGCAGCTTCGCGGAGGCTACGCGCGCCTCGACGCTGCCATCCGAGAAGACGAGCCGCACGGGGAACTTCTGGAGCTTGCCCTTCGCGACCGCGCCGCGCTTGAAGTACGCCGCGGTGCGGACGCGGGCGACCGCCTCCTGCGCGGTGCCCCCGGACAGCAGCATGGTGAGCGAGCCGCCGGAGAAGCTCGTGCGGACCTTCGAGCCCAGCACGACGACGGAGACGTTCCGCTTCTGCTTCGTGGCCTTCGCGTCGAACCGCAGTGACGCCGGGAGCGTGAGCTTCGCGGACACCAGCGTGCGACCGCCGAAACCGTTCAGCTTGAGCTTCAGGCCCGTCTTACCGGACATCGAGAACTCGAGCTTCGTCTTGAGCTTGGTGGGCGCGGCACCGGGCTTCGCCCCGCCGGCGCACGGCGTGAGGGTCCCTCCGGATCGGGTGACCGTCTGGCCGCCCTGACCGACGAGCTCGGCGCTCCAGGCCGGCCCGGTGCCGCAGCCCGCGGCCGCCTGGGTGAGGAGGGAGCCTCCGCCGCCGTCGATGGTGATCGCGAAGCGGTTCATCGGGACGTCCGCGAGGTCCGCGAAGCGCACCGCGATCCGGCCGCCGGCGACGGCGGTGATGACGCCGAGCGCCCGATAGCCGTACGCTCCTGAGAACGTGATGCCGACGCCCGGCAGGCGCTGGCCCGGGATCGCGACGAGGTCGAGATCGCCGGCGAGGGCATCGGGCGTGGCACCGAGCATCGCGGCCGCCGAGCCGGCCCGGGCCGACGGCGGGCAGATGCCGCCGGTGAACTGGTCGAGGCCGCACGCCCGCGCCGCGGCGGCGGGATCGACGGCGATGCCGGGCGGGAGGATGAGCGTGGCGGCCCGCAGCGCGGCATCGCCGTCGGCCGCGGTGAGCACCGTGGCGAACTGTGCGTGGCCCGACGCGTCCGTGGTGACCCGGCTGGCGACGTCCGGAGCGAAACTGCGCGAGGCGCACGAGGCGTAGGTCGCAGAGGCTGCCGAGGTGGTCGGTCCGGCGGTCGAGGTCAGGGTCGCGGTGGCCGTCAACGGGCCGCAGGCCGTCGGCACGGTGACCGCGCCGGGGCGATCGAGGTCGAACGCGATCGAGCGCAGGTCGAGGGCGACCCCGCCGATGGTCCGCGGCAACGATGCGCTGAGCGTGAGGCCCGCGTCCGCGGCGCGGAGGTCGAAGCGGACCGCGATCGCCGCGCGGCCGAGGGCGAAGCCGTCGGGGGTGGCGTCGAGCACGATCACCGCACCCGCGGCCGCCGCGGCGTCGGGCGCGGCCGTGCGGTAGAGGGTGCCGGTGAGCGGCGCGGCGGTGGGGCCGGCCGCGAGGCGGACCTCGCCGAGGCGGGTGTCGTCGGTGCAGCCCGCGACGAGGACCGCTGCGGCGTCGCAGGCGGCCGTGGCGGTCTGCGAGACGAGGATGCCGGCCGGCAGGTCGATCGCGAGACCCGTGAGCGGCGCGGTGCTGTCGCCGCGCAGGACGGTGACGCCCGTGGCGTCCTGGCCGGCCGAGGCGGCGGTGGTCGACGCGAGCGTGATCGCACCTCCGGGCGCCCGGTCGCAGCCGCCCGCGATCGCGAGCGACGTGGTGGAGGTCGTGGTCTGTCCGAGGCCACCGGCGCTGAGCTGCGCCGTGCCGGTGTGGTCGCCGCAGGTGTCCGGGGTGGTGAAGAGGGCGTTCGGGCCGTCGGTGAAGGTGAGGTCGAGGTGGGTGATGCGGATCGCCGGGAGTGCGTCGAAGACGATCGCGGTGGAGCCGTCCGCGGCGCCGACCAGGCGGCCCGCGAGCTTGATGCGGGGCGCGTCCGCGGTTGACGCGCCGGGCGTGGAGACGTCGACGAGGACCGAGGCGATCGTGTGGTCGCCGGCGACGGTCGGGTCGCCGGTGGGGTCGGCGGCCGGCGCAGGGCCGAGCGAGATCGGCCCGGTGAGGGCGACGTCGCTGATGACCGTCGCCAGCTGCGCCGTGCCGACCTGGGACCCGCTCGGGCAGGTGCTCGCCGCGCGGGATCCGGCGGCGAACTGGGCCGCCGAGCAGAGCGCGAAGCCGGGCGCCGTGGTCGCCTGCAGGCCCGGACGCAGCCCCGTGGGCAGCCCGACGCGCGCACTCGCCGCGAGCGCCGGGGCGAGAGTCCCGGCGGGTTGCGGGAGGTCGATCGAGGCGGTGACGCCGGTCGGGGTCGACGTGGCGTGCTGGGTGGTGGTGACGGTCGTGGTCGCCGGGAGCGCGAGGGCGCTGCACCCGCTGGCGGTGACGTCCGGGGCCGCGAGGCGGGAGGAGGTGCCGCCGTAGGTCGTCGCGGACGCGTCCCCGGCGGTGCTGGTCCCGCAGGCGCTGCCCACGGTGCCGACGTTCGCGGCGAGGTCCGGGTGGTCGGTCGTGTTGCCCCAGAGCCGCAGGCTGAGGCTCTCGAGGTAGAGCTGGCGGGCGGTCGAGCCGGGGAGCGGCTGACCGACCCGTGGATCGGCGGGGTCCGTGAGCGGGGTGCCGTTCCAGGTGGAGCCGACGCCCGCGATGGCCGAGGCGTCGTAGGAGACGCGCGGTGCCGAGGCGACCTGGAGCGAGAGGCGTCCTGAGCCGTCGGCGGCGAGCAGCACGCGCGCCACGACCTTCACCGGCGCGAGGGTGCCCGCCGGCTTCACGCTCAGCCCGAGGCGGGCAAGCTCGTTCGGACCGTGGCCGAGGACGTAGAGCTTCACCGCGGAGAGCGGCGAGTGGAACAGCGCCGTCGTGTAGCCCGAGATCCGGGCGAACGCCTCGCCGACCTGGGCGCCCGCCGGGCAGGCGGCGTCCGCATAGGTGCCGACACCGAACTGCGCGTCGGTGCAGGGCGTGATCGCGCCGAACTGTGCCTGGTATCCGGCCGGGAGGGTGATCGCGATCGACCGCGGGTCATCGCCGACGGGGGCCGGCTGCCCGGAACCGCTCGGCACCACGTGCGTGTCGGCGACGTCCGGCCAGGCCGGTGAGTCGGGGACGCGCGGCGCGTCGAGGTTGACGAAGTCGCGCATCATCGACGCCTCGACGTCGGGCGTGAAGCTCACGCCCGCGCAGAGATCGGCCCGGCCGCCGGCGGCCGAGGCCGGCACGAGGTCGAGGTACGACGGGATGTTCGCGGGGATGTAGAAGCCGTAGCCCGGCAGGCCGATCGACGTGAACTTCAGCGGCCTGCTCGAGTCGAAGTTCTTCGTGCCGTCGACGTAGGCGCGGGGCTCGGCGTTGCAGAGGAGGTTCGACGCGGCGATCGGCGCGGCGAACGCGGTGGTCAGCTCGACGCCCGTGGCTCCGGCGGCCGGGGCGTGCACCGCCGCGGCGGCCAGCGCGGCGAGCCCTGCGGCCAGCGCGGAGCGGAGGTGGGTCGGGAAGGGCAGGCGACGAGGCACGGGAAGGAAGTGGAGGCCCCGTCGACAACGGGGCGGCTCGTTCCGCAGGCCATCGGCGGCGTCCGCGCCGTGTTTGAGCGCCGGTACGCCTGCTGACCCGTATCGGGGGACAGCACTGGATCGAATGTCCAGCAAATACCGGATTCCGGCGCGAAACAGTCAGGCCCTGGAACGGGGCTCTTGCTCCGTTCCAGGGCCTGTGCAGGTGGTTCCGGCGTACGGCGGGACGGCCCGTCGTACCGGTGAGGCGGCCTCGGCGGCCGCCGGGTCGCTGCCTACAGCGGGATGTTGCCGTGCTTGCGCTTCGGGCCGGGCTCGTGCTTGGAGAGCAGGGCCTCGAGGGCGGTGGTGAGGCGCTGGCGCGTCTCCTTGGGCTCGATCACGTCGTCGAGGTAGCCACGCTCGGCGGCGGCGTACGGGTTCGCGAAGCGCGCCTTGTAGTCGTCCATGAGCTTCTGGCGGCGCTCGTCGGGCGTGGGCGAGTTCTTGAGGTCGTTGCGGTAGATGATGTTGACCGCGCCCTCGGGCCCCATGACCGCGATCTCGGCGGTCGGCCAGGCGAAGTTCATGTCG
>JAVHXX010000134.1:0-2095 GCA_031119595.1 Patulibacter sp.
GCCCACCTCGCTCGGCTCCGCGCTGATGCCGACGGGCAGGTCGAGGAGGGTCGTCGTCGCGACCGTCGCCGCGCCGATCAGGGCCACGCCCGCGAGCCCCGCGAGCACCACACCGCGCAGACCGCTCATGCCACGGCTCCCGTGAGATCGAGGAACGCCACGGCACCGCCGCCCTCGCGTGGCTCCAGGCCGACCGTCCCACCCCACCGCGCGGCGAGGGTGGTCGCGATCGCGAGCCCGAGCCCCGTGCCGGGATGGCGCCGCCCGGCGCTGCCACGCTGGAAGCGGTCGAAGAGGCGGCCGTCGGCCTCGCCCGGCGCGAGCCCGGGACCGCGATCGGCCACCTCGACCCGTGCCCCGCGGACGATCAGGTCGATGGCACCGGCGCCGTAGACCAGGGCGTTCTCCACGAACGCATCGAGCACGCGGACCAGGTCGCCGCGATCGGCGAGCACGGTCGCCGCATCGCCGGCCGAGATCACGCGGAGGTCGCGGCCGCGCTGCGCCACCGACGGCCGCATGCGCCGGGCCACGCCCTCGGCCAGCTCGGCGAGCGCGACCGGCCGGCCGGTTTGCGGGCGCTCACCGGAGCGGCCGAGCACGAGGAGGTCGTCGATCATCGCCGAGAGCCGGTCGACCTCGGCGGTCGCCGCCTCGAGGTGCTCGGTCGCCTCGCGGCCGGGAGATTCGGCGAGCGCCTCCTCGATCCGCAGCCGCACGCCGGTGAGCGGCGTGCGGAGCTGGTGGGACGCGTTCGCGACGAACTGCTGCTGGGCGGTGAGGGTGCGGTCGAGGCGGTCGGTCATGGTGTTGAACGCCCGCGCCACCGAGACCTGCTCGCGCGATCCGCGCTCAGGCGCGACGGCGGTCATGTCGCCCTCCGCCACGCCGAGCGCCGCCTCCTCGAGGGCGGCGAGCGGCCGTGCGATCCGCGCCGCGAGGAACGCCGCCACGGCGAGCCCGACCGCCAGCACGAGCAGCCCGAGGCCGAGCAGCGCGAGCCGCCCGCGGTGCACCGCACGCGTGATCGAGCCGACGTCCTGGCTGACCCGCACGGCACCGACGACCTTGCCCTCGAACCGCACCGGCACCGCGGTCACGAGCAGCTCGCGGCCGAGGTCCGCGCTGCTGCGCCGCTCCTGGAACACCCGCCCTGCCAGCGCCGCGCGGAACTCCGGCCGGTTGCCGTAGGCCGTGCCGCGCGCCGCCGGCGGCGACGCGCTGTCGAGTTCGATGCGCCCCGCGGCGTCGACGACGATCACGCGGCCGCGCACCTGGTTCGCCGCCGTCTGCGCCGCGCCGAGCACCGTGGCCTTCACGTCGCCACCCTCGACCGGCTCGGCGTCCGGCGGTTCCACGCTCTCGGGTCCGATCGTCGCCGCGACCACCTCGGCCGCGGCCCGCGCCTGCGTCTTGACCTCGCGGTTCACCCGGTCGCCGAGCACGCGCGACAGCGGCACCGAGAACGCGACGATCGTGAGCAGCAACACGTACGTGAGCGCGGCCATGAGCAGCACGCGCAGGCTGAGCGGACCGCGTGCGAGCGGGCGCGACCATCGACTCACGCCGCGTCGCTTCGGCGGGCGTCGAAGCGGAACCCGACGCCGCGGACGGTGTGGATGAAGCGGGGCGCGGTCGCGTCGTCGCCGAGGTGCTTGCGGACCTGCGCCACGTGGACGTCGAGGGTCTTCGTCGACCCGA
Organism: Patulibacter sp.; assembly: GCA_031119595.1. Taxonomy (GTDB): domain Bacteria; phylum Actinomycetota; class Thermoleophilia; order Solirubrobacterales; family Solirubrobacteraceae; genus JAGIBJ01. The sequence goes on from JAVHXX010000134.1 coordinate 1,702, forward strand.
ACCAGTTCTCGTCCCACACGTCGCGCATGAGGGCGTCGCGGGACACGGTGCGCCCGGCGTCGGCGGCGAGCCGCGCGAGCAGGTCGAACTCCTTGCGCGAGAGCGTGAGCGCGTCGCCGTCGAGCGCAGCCGTGCGCGCCGCGAGGTCGATGACGAGGCCGTCGGCCTCGATCACCTCGTCGGCGCCGGGTGGGCCCGCCACGGCGCCCGTCGCTCCACCGGCGGGGCCGGGTGCCGCCGTGCGGCGCAGCACGGCACGGATCCGCGCCGCGACCTCGGCGGAGCTGAAGGGCTTGACCACGTAGTCGTCGGCGCCGAGCTCGAGGCCCACGATGCGGTCGGTCTCGGTGCCGCGCGCGGTCACCATGATCACGGGCACGTCCATCTCGCTGCG
>JAVHXX010000134.1:2105-9713 GCA_031119595.1 Patulibacter sp.
CCGACGCACTGATCCAAGGTGAGATCACGCCTGCCGGCGTCGGTTTCATGGCCGGTCCGCACTCCTGCACATCGGCTATTTCGCTCAGCTCGAGCGCGCGTACGCGACGGGCCGCCTGAGCGACGTCTCCCCGCTCGCCCGCGGCACCCGGCCCGTGCTGAACGTCACCGCCGCGATCCTCTTCCTTCACGAGCACCTCGCGCGGGCCCATGAACGCCGTGCCCATCCCGGCTGACGTCGCCGGACGGTGGGCGCACTCGATCCCCGCGCTGCGCAGCTCGCCGCAGAGCTGGCGGCCGTCGCCATCGGGGAGCGTGAGGTCGAGGAGCACGATCGCCGGGCGGCGGGAGCGCCACGCGGTCCGGGCGTCGGCCGCCGTCGCGGCGATCACCGGGTCGAAGCCCTCACGGCGCAGCGCCCCCGCGAACGGGATCGCGATCGAGGACTCGTCCTCGACCAGCAGCACGACGGGAGGCGAGAGGGCCACGGTCCGTCGAATCTACCCCGCGGGCTGGCACGCCCACGCGGGAGCGGCCGAAGTTTTGCCAAGTCCTTGCCTTCGACTGGCCGGATGCTTCAGCGCGGTCCCGATGCTCCTTCACAAGCCAAACCCACGAAGGAGCTCACCCGTCATGTCTCGCTTCCGCACGAAGACCCTCTCCGCCGCCACCGCCGTCGCCCTGTCCGGGATGGCCGCCGTCGCCCTCGCCGCCGGCTCCGACGACCCCGTCGCCGGCACCAGCCCGACCGCCACGTCGACCACGCCCGTCGTCACCACGCCGATCGCGACGCCGGCACCGACCACGCCCGGCGAGGCCGTCCACCACCATCGCCGTGGCCACGACAAGGCCGACGACGACCACGGAAACCACCGCGGCCGCCACCATCGCCACCACCACGCCTCCGCGGCATCGGCCACCGGCGCCGCGAGTGCCGCGCCCGTCTCGACCGCCGCGGCCGGCGGCGACGACGACACCCCCGGCCACGACGCGAACGACGACCACGGCGGCACCCGCCCGGCGGGCAGCTCCGACGACGCCGCCCCGATCGTGAGCACCTCGCAGCCGCGGCACGGCGGTGACGACGACGGTCCGAACCACGACGCGAACGACGACCACGGCGGCGACCGCTCGGGCTCGAACTCCGGCAGCGGCTCGTCCGGGTCGAACGCCGGCTCCGGCGCCCCGATCGTGAGCACCTCGAATTCGGGCAGCGGCTCCGGCCACGGCGGCAGCGACGACTCGGGCCACCACGGCGGTGGCGACGATCGCGGCGGCCACGGTGGCGGCCACGGCTCCGACGACTGATCGCCGCCTGCGGCGCCCCTACGCCGCAACCTGGACCGCGTGGGGGTAGGCCTCCGCGCGGTCCTGGAACGAGAGGATGCGGGGATTGAGGACGTGCCCGTCGCGGATCTCGATCGCCCGCCGGATCGTCTCGCTACGGTCCCACGCCGCCGGCCCGGCCATGACGACCTCGAGGTATTCGAGCAGCGCCTCGCTGTTCTCCCAGGTCGACGAGTTCCAGAGGTAGGACGGGCTGTGGTCGACGGCGTAGTGGTGCAGATCCGTGCCGACGTCGAACATCGGCTCCGCGAACGACGTCGGTCTGGCCCACTCGAACCCCATCCCCTCGTCGCACGAGACGTCGATGAAGAGCGTGCCGTCCTTGAACAGGGGCAGGTCCTCGTTCATCACGAACATGAGCGGGTCGTCGGTGTCCTGGAGGATGCAGTTCACGACGATGTCGTACTCGGCGAGCATCTCGGCCAGGGGCCCGGGCTCGGGAGCCTTGAGCGCGAGGGTGCGCGTCCGGTTGTCCGGGTCGCGCTCGAAGTGCTGCATCCGCACGCTCGTGAACGGCGAGGCGACCGCCGAGACGCTCCGCTGCGTCAGGACGGTCACGTCGGACACGCCGAGGGCGGAGAGCCCGTGGACGGCGCCCCGGGCCGTCGCGCCGAAGCTGATCACGGCGGCGCGCAACCGGCGCCCGTAGTCCCCGGTCACGCCGAGCAGCTGCAGCGCCTGCATCACCGAGCAGTACCCCGCGAGCTCGTTGTTCTTGTGGAACACGTGCACGCTGAAGGTGCCCTCGGCGGTCCAGTGGTTCATCGCCTCCCAGGCGATCAACGTGAGCCCCCGGTCGATCGCGAGCTGGGTCATGGCGGTGTCCTGCACGCAGTGCGGCCAACCCCACATGACCTGCCCCGGGCGCAGCGTCTCGAGGTCACTCGCGAGCGGCTTCGGCAGCAGCAGCACGTCGCACCCGTCCATGAGTTCGTCGCGCGTGCGGAACCCGGCGACGAACGGCGCGAGCCCGGCGTCGGAGAACCCGAACCGCTCGCCATAGCCGTGCTCGACGTACACCCGCTCCCGCAGCGCGGCATCGATGCGGCCGATGTGCGCGGGATGGATGGCGAGCCGGAACTCGTCGGCCTTCCGCGAAGTTGCGATCAAGCCGAGGCTGAGGTGGTTCACTCCGGTCGACTCTAGGGCTCCGGCGACCGCCCGCAACCAGGGCACGCCCCGTCGAGGCTGCGACTAGCTGGCGATGCGCAGGGTGGGCGGCGCGGCCGGCCCGGGCGCGAGCTCGAAGGCCGGCACCTCGCCCACCGGCAGCGGGCGCGAGTAGTGGTAGCCCTGGCCGAGCTCGCAGCGCATGAGCGCGAGCGCCTCGACCTGCTCGGGCTCCTCGATGCCCTCCGCGACGACCTTCAGCTGGAGGCTGCCGGCCATGTTCACGATCGCGTCGACGAGCGCATTGCCCGGGCCGTCGACGGTGATGTTGTCGATGAAGGCCTTGTCGATCTTGAGCACGTCGACCGAGAAGCGGTGCAGGTACGAGAGCGACGAGTACCCCGTGCCGAAGTCGTCGATCGCGAGCCGCACGCCGAGGCGACGGAGCTCGTTGATCGTGCGCTCGCTGCCCTCGGTGTCGGCGATGAGCGACGACTCCGTCATCTCGAGCAGGAGCTGGTGGGGCGGCAGGCCGGAGGCGGAGAGTGCGGCGCGCACCTGCACGCCGAAGTCGTCGCGCTGGAGCTGCTGCCCGGCGACGTTCACGCTGACGTAGCGCTCCTCGGTCCAGCCCGGCTGCCACTCGGCGAGCTGACGGCACGCCTCGCGCAGCACCCAGGTGCCGAGGTCGACGATCAGGCCGGTCTGCTCGGCGATCGGGATGAAGTCCGCGGGCGACACCATGCCGCGCTCCGGGTGGATCCAGCGCACGAGCGCCTCGTAGCCGGCGATCCGTCGCTGCGCGACGTCGACGATCGGCTGGTAGACCAGGCTGAACTCGTCGCGTTGCAGCGCGAGTTCCAGCTCGGCCTTGAGCTCGAGCCGCTTCGTGACGGCGTCGTGCATGCGCGCCGCGAAGACCTCGATGGTGCTCCCGCCGGACCGCTTCGCCTCGTACATCGCGAGCTCGGCGTTGCGCAGGAGCATCGACGCCTGCTCGCCGGTCGAACCGGCGCCGCTGCCGTCCGCGACGGCCACACCGATCGACACGTGGATCGTGTACGGATGGCCGTCGAGGTCGACCGGTTCCGAGAGCACCTCGACGAGCCGCTCGGCCAGTCCGAGGGCGTCGCCGTCGGCGGTGAGGTCCTCGACGAGCAGCGCGAACTCGTCACCGCCGACGCGGGCGAGGGTGTCGTGGGCGCGCACGTACGGGCTGAGCCGCTGCGCGATCTGCCGCACGAGCTCGTCGCCCATGCGGTGGCCGAGCGAGTCGTTGACGGCCTTGAAGTCGTCGATGTCGAGCAGCAGGAGCGCGTGGGGCTGCGGATCGCGGGCCGACCGGCCGATCGCCTGGCGCACGCGGTCGGCGAGCAGGCCGCGGTTCGCGAGGCCGGTGAGCGGGTCGTGGAAGGAGCGGTGCTCGAGCTCGGCCTCGAGGACCTTGCGCTCGGTCACGTCGCGGACGTTCACGACGAAGCCGCCGATGAGCGGATCGTCGACGTGGTTCACGATCGACGCCTCGGCCTCCATGACGCTCCCGTCGGCGCGGCGCAGCTGCCACGCGATCGTGTCGCCGGCGCTGTCGCGGCCGACGAGCGCGGCCAGCACGGCCAGCGTGTGGCTGGCCTGCTCGGGCTCGAGGAGGTCGACGAGGCGCGTGCCGGCGAGACTGCCGTCGTCGTAGCCGAGGACGTGCTCGGCGGTCTCGTGGTGGTCGAGGACCACGGAGTCCTCGTCGAGGACGATGAGGATGTCGGCCGAGCCACCGATCAGGGCCCGGAAGCGACGCTCGTTCTCGGCGGAGATCTTGCCGCGCTCGGCGACGGCCTGGGCGGCGCGCGTCGCCGATCCGTACCGCAGGAGCAGCCCGGTGAGCAGGAGCAGCGCGAGGAGCAGCAGCACGACCGTGCCGATGCGGCCCATCTTCGCGTTCTGGTCCGCCCGGACGCGGTAGTGCGCGGAGAGCGCGCGGGTGGCGCCGACGAGGTCGTCGTGCGCCTGCTTGACCGCGGTCTCGTTGAGGTGCACGGCGGCCTTCCAGCGGCCGGTGTGGATCAGCACGGCCTCGGCGCCGAGCATGCGCAGGTAGCGCTGCCCGAGCCCGATGAGTCGCGTGCGCTCGGTAGGGGTCGCGGCGAGCGAGTAATCGTCCTCCGCGGCCTTGAGCTGCGACGGCGCGGCGATGAGCGCGCCATCGAGATACACGATCGATCCGGCATCGCCGCCCGCCGCACGGACCGCGATGGTGTCGATCTGTTCCGTCGAACCGAGCTGTTCGACGAGGAAGGCGTTCGTGCGGGCCTGGCGCTGCGTGCTCGCATGGAGCTCGGTGAGCCCGATCGCGACCGCGATGATCATCATGCCGGCGGCCGTGAGCAGCGCGGGGCCGCGCCACGCGACGGTGCCGCGGCTCGCGAGCAACCGCAGGCGCAGGGCCATGGCGAAGGCGATGAGGGCGATCGGCACGAGCACCGCGCCGACCGACAGGTTCGTGCCCTGCACGTACGACCAGGCGATCACCGACAGCGGCATCACCACGATCGCGACCACGATCCAGAGGCGTGACCGCAGCGACACGCCGTACTTGCGCTGGCCGGCGTCCATGAGGGTGCGCGCGGAGGGATGCAGCGCCGCGGTGCCCCACAGCGCGTAGGCGAGGAGCCAGCCCGCGTCGATGGGGCTCGGCATCGCGTAGCTCTCGTGGAGCAGCGCGACGTTGTAGGCGACATCGGAGATGGTGCTGAGGACCAAGCCGACCGCGAACAACACCGCGGCGACGTTCCAGCGTCCCGAGCCGAGCCCGAACCGGACCATCGCGACGATCACGAGGAGGTCCATGGCGGGGTACGCGACCGAGATGACCTGCGCGAAGGTGCTGAGCCCGGAACCGCGGACGGCCGGCGCGATCCAGAGCACGTACACCGGGATCGCGGCGGCGAGCGCGACCATGACGCCGTCGAGCACCGAGAGGAGATCGCGGCGGGGACCGCGGAGCCGCGCGGCGAGCACGATCGCGGCGGCCAGGAACGGATAGCCGAGGAGATAGAAGCAGTCGGCGACGCAGGGAAACGGCACCTCGCCGCCGGGCTTCGCGACGACGTTGAAGAGGAGATCGCCGACGACCCAGCAGGCGTTCGCGAGCGCGAAGAGGATCCAGGCCGTGCGGCCGCGGGTCAGACGGCCGCGGGCGACCGACCACAGGATCGCGGCGACGCTGGCGACGCCGAACGCGTCGTAGCCGTAGTCGGCGGCGGCGGGCGAGAGGAAGAAGTACGCGATGAGGGCGAGTCCGCTGGCAGCGGCGAACGCCCGAGCTGGGAGCAGGGCCATCACCCTCGCTATCGGCACCCCAACTGATTAATCCAGTCGCTCATGCGCGCCCGCCGGACATGCGTCCGGGAAAACGCCCGTGGGGTCTGGACCCCAGCGCCGGAAGTGGCCCGAACTCACACCCGCTCCATGCCGAAGCCTACCGGCGTTCGGGCGAGTTCCGGGGTTCGGCGGCGACGCCGCGAGGGAGCCGCGGGTGCGGCTCAGCGCTCGGCGGCCGGGCAGGCGAGACGGAAGTCGCACCACCCACAGGCCTTCGGCGACGGCGTCGGCTCGAACCGCTCGGCCTCGATCCCGGCGCCGACCTGCTCGACGGTGTCCGTGACCCAGGCGGCATCGACGCCGGACTCGAGCTGCACCTTGTGGTCGTCGAGCACGTAGTAGTACGAGCGCAGGGTCGGTTCGAGCTTCCAGGCGTCGCGGGCCGCGAGGTCGTAGAGGGCGAGCTGCACGTCGCGCTGGAGATCCGCGCGGTCGCGCGGCGGCCCGGTCTTGATGTCGATGAGCTCGTAGCCACCGTCGGGGAGGCGGTCGACGCGGTCGACGCGGCCGCGGAGCGCGTGGCGGCCGATCCGGAAGTCGAAGGGACGCTCCACCCAGACCGGCTCGCCGGGCCCGAGCGCGAGGCGCGCGTGGTAGTCGCGGAGGGCGCGATCGGCACGGGCGCGGAACTGGAGCGACTCCTCGTCGGTGCCGAGGCCGCCGGTCCGCCAGGCGGCGTCGAGGAGGGCGATGAGCTTCGGCAGGTGACCGCCGCCCGCGGCATGGAAGCGCTCGATCGCCTGGTGCACGGCGATGCCGAACCGCTGCTGCACCGTCTGCGGCCGCGGCACCTTCAGCACGCGGCCGAACTTGTACTGCAGCGGGCACATCATGTAGGTGGAGATGTCCGTGGCGGAGAGGCCGATGCCCTCGCCGCGGCGCGGCAGGAACGCCGCCATCGACGGTTCGACGGCCGCCTCCGCCACCACGCGCTCGCCGGAGATCAGGCGCTCGTCGAGGTCGCTCGTGGTGAGCAGCTCGCGCTGCAGCGGCGAGGTGATCGCGGCGAGCTGGTGGTTGATGCCGTCGATCGCGAGGTCCAGCGGGGTGCCGTCGTCGGTGCGGCCGAGCAGCGCCGCGACCTTCACGAGTTCGAGCACGCGCACCACGGCATGGGTGAGTTCGACGTCGCCGTCGAGGCGGAGGTCGGAGATGCCGGCGGCGGCACGGGCGATGTCCTGGGAGAGCCGGTCGCGCAGGGCGCCCGCGGCCTCGAGCAGCTGCTGCTCCTCGTGGACCGGCGCCGCGGCCTGTTCGACGGGCGCGGACAGTCCACCCGAGAGCTCGTCGAGCAGCACCGACGACTCGTCGCCCACGACCGACACCACCACGCGGTCGCGCGCACGCGTCATCGCCATGTAGATGAGGCGGCGCGCGCGGCCCAGGCCCTCGGCGCGTTCCTCGCCGAGCAGCGGCTCGAGCGGCTCGTGGTCGAGGGCGGCGATCGCGGGCTGGTCGAGGCCCACGAGGTGGAGCTCGTCGACGTCGAGGCCGCGGAGTTCGTCGACGCGCACGCCGACGATCCGGACCGCCCCGAGCGCCTCGGCCCCGGCCTCGCGCTCGGCGGTCGCGGGGAGCGCGCCGGCGTCGAGCAGGGCGGCGAGCCCGGCGAACACCTCGCGCGGCGAGGCATCCACCGCGCGGGCCACGTGCCCGGGCAAGAAATTATCGAAGGTAACGCCGTGGAACTCGCCGCGCGCCGCTGGCTTCCAGCGCGTTCCGCGGAAAAGCGGCTCGCACACGAGCCCGTCGCAGTCTTCAGGAACGGCATCGGCCA
>JAVHXX010000135.1:0-7576 GCA_031119595.1 Patulibacter sp.
CCCCGGCGCCCACGAGCGCGCGTCCAATCTCCTCGCCGCCATCGAGCGGGCGCGGGTCGCCACGCCCGATCTCCAACGGGCCGGCACGCTGGCGGCCTCGAGCTCGTGGCAGCACGCGCTCCGCGCCGAGCTCACGCACCTGCGCGAGCTCGTCCACGGCACCGCGGACGCCGTCACCGCGGCGCGCTGAGCCCCGCGCAGATCCACCGGGGCCGCAGCCCCGGCGTCGGGCTCGCCCCGACTCAGCCCTGGGCGAGCAGGATGCTCTCGATCTGGATCGCCACCGATTCGCAGGCGTCGATCGCCGACTCGAGCGAGTCGTAGAGGTCCTTCCAGCGGATCACGACCATCGGGTCGATCCCACCGGTGAAGAGGGCGGCGAGGCCGGCGCGGCTGATGCGGTCGCCCTCGTTCTCGAGGCGGTGGATCTCCGTGAGGTGCGTCCCGACCTCGTGGCCGGCGGCGAACGCCTCGAGCGCGCGGGCGACCCGGTCGCCGGCGGCGTCGAGCACCTCTCCGAGTTCGACGGCCTCGTCCATGGTCGCCTCGACCGCGAAGAGCACCATGAGCGCGGCGGTCTGCTCGGCGTGGTCGACGATGTCGTCGATCGTCGTCGCGAGGCGGAGGCCGTCGGCGAGGTCGATGGGGGAGCGGGCCGACCCCAGCTCCCGGAGGCGGTGGATGAAGTCGTGGGTGATCCGATCACCCTCGGTCTCGTGCTGCTGGAGGGTCTCGGCGTGGCGGACGTTCCCGTCGGGGACGTCGCTCAGGAGCTCCCGGAGGATCGCCACGGAGCGGCGGACGTTGATCGCGGCGTCGCGGAGGAGATCGTCCAGCGCGGGGTCGCGCGGCGGGGTGGAGCGGGTGAACACGCGCCGAGCGTATCGATCCGAACCGCGGTATTTCGGGGGCAGGGCCGGTCTGTGCGCGCCGGTCACAACCCCTTCACACGGCAGTAACACGTCGGTCTCGGGCGGTCGTCACCTTGTGGGCACCCCCGGCAGCGCGCTCTCCCGCTCTTCCACCCCGCCTGGGATCATGCATGGCTGTGTCCGAGATCAGAAGCAAGTTCCACGAAGATCTCGTGCGGCTTGAACAACTTGCGATCGAGGGCGTCGACCTCGTCGTCGACCAGGTCGACCGCACCATCGAAACGCTCCGTCACCACGACGTCGAGCTCGCCCAACTCGTGGTCATGGCCGACCAGCGCATCGACGCGCGCTACCTCGATCTCCACAGCGGAGTCATCTCGCTGCTCGCGCTGCAGGCCCCGGTGGCCCGCGATCTGCGCCTCGTCACGTCGCTGCTCTACATCGCGCGGCACCTCGAGCGCATGGGCGACCAGTGCGTGAACGTCGCCAAGCTCGTCCCGCTCAGCGGCTGGGAGCCGCCGTCGGACCAGCGCCTCGTCGAGGACATCGTCGCGCTCGGCGAGGGTGCCCGCAGCCTCGTCCGCATGGCGCGCGAGTCCTTCGCGACCCGCAACGTCGACCTCGCCGCCAGCCTGCGTGAGCTCGACGAGGACGTCGACGCCCGCAACAAGGCGATCTTCCGCGAGGCGATCGAGCTCGGAGGCGACGCCGACCGGCGCGAATGGTCCATGACGATGGTCATGGCCGCGCGCGCGTTCGAGCGCATCGCCGACAACGCCGTCGACATCGGCGAGCACGTGATCTTCCTCGAGACCGGCCGCTATCGCGGTCTCGATCTGGCGAGTCGGAACGAACTGTGACCGACTTCGGAACCGACTGGGCTGGCACCACAGCCCCTGGAGGCAGTACCTTGACCAGCATGCGAGAGCAGCCGTCCGGCCGTAGCGCCTCAGCGCCCCGCGAACTCAAGCTGGCCGTCATGGACACGGACCAGGCGTTCCTGCGCGTCCTCAGCAAGCGGCTCGATGCCGCCGGTCACCGGTACCGGATCCTCGCGGGCGCCACGCCCGTCGAAGAGCTGGTGGCGATGCGTCTGGATGTCCTCGTCATCGACCTGCGCGTGCTCGGCACCGCGGCGTGGGATGCGCTCGACGCGCTCCACCGCGAGGCGCCGGGCCTGCCCGTCGTCGTGTGCTGCGGTCCGTCGACCGTCGCCCAGCGCGTGCGCGGTCTGCGCATGGGCGCCGACGACTGGCTGAGCAAGCCGTGCCATCCCGAAGAGCTGATCGCCCGCGTCGAGGCCGTCGTGCGCCGTCGCTCGCGCAGCAAGGCCCGCGAGGAGACGCCCGCCGTCTCCGTCGGTGAACTCTCGATCAACGCGGACCAGTTCCAGGCGTTCGTCGGCGAGAAGTCGCTCGACCTCACCCGTCGCGAGTTCGAGCTGCTCCGGCTGCTCGCCTCCACGCCCGGCCGCGTGCTCGAGCGTGAAGACGTGTACGAGCGGGTCTGGGGCTACGCGATGGCCCGTGGCGACCGCTCCGTCGACGTCTTCGTGCGCAAGCTGCGCCAGAAGCTCGAGAAGGGCTCGCCGTCCTGGCGCTACATCCACACGCACTTCGGCATCGGCTACCGCTTCAGCCCGGAGCCGCTGATCGAGGTCGCCGAGCCCGTTCGTGAACTCCGCGACGCGCCGGCCGAGGCGCGCGAGCAGGAGTTCGCCGCCGAGTAGCGCGCCGTCGCACCAACGCCTTCCGAGGGGCCGGGACCGCACCACGCGGTTTCGGCCCCTCGTCGTTTCCGGGCACGCATGACCGGAAAGCGGAGTGAGCCGTCCGGTCCACGGGGGCGCGCGGAATATCACCTGTGCGCCGGGTTCCTTCACACGTTCACAGGTCGTTTACACCAACGTCACCCCTCGTAAACAGGTGGTGCAAGATGCGCTGGCAACCTCCGCGCTGCACCACCCACCGAATGAGAAAGATCCCTGTGCGGACCCGCTCCCTCATCACGCTCGGCACCTCTGCCGCGCTGGCCCTCACGCTCGCCGCCTGCGGCAGCGACTCCAAAGACACCTCTTCCGCGTCCGGCTCCTCGTCGAGCAAGGCGCTCTCCGGCACGATCACCGGCGCCGGTTCCACGTTCGCCGCTCCGATCTACTCGGAGTGGGGCGCGAACCTGAAGGACTCCCAGGGCCTCACGGTCAACTACCAGGCCACGGGCTCCGGCGACGGCGTCGCCCAGTTCACGGCCGGCACGGTCGACTTCGGCGCCTCCGACTCGGCCCTCGCCGACGACGAGCTCAAGGCCGCCTCGGCCAAGGCCACTCCGCTCGACATCCCGTCGGCGTTCGGTGCGGTCACCATCTCGTACAACGTCAACGGCGTCGAGAAGGGCCTCAAGCTCGACGGCGCCACCGCCGCCGACATCTTCCTCGGCAAGGTCAAGACCTGGAACGACAAGGAGATCACCGCGCTGAACAGCGGCGTGACGCTCCCGTCGACCCCGATCACGGTCTGCCACCGCTCGGATTCCTCCGGCACCACGAAGCTCTTCACCACCTTCCTCGCGGCCTACAGCCCGTCGTGGAAGAGCGGCCCGGGCGTCGACAAGTCCGTCGACTGGCCGGTCGGTACCGGTGCCAAGGGCAACGACGGTGTCGCGGCCTGCGTCAAGCAGACCGACGGTGCCATCGGCTACGTCGAAGAGGCCTACGCCCTCCAGAACAACTTCACGTTCGCGAACGTGAAGAACAAGTCCGGTGAGTTCATCGAGCCGACCCTCGAGTCCACGACGGCGGCCGGCGACGGCCTCACCGTGCCGGACGACCTGCGCTTCAGCGCGATCGACTCGCCGAACAAGGCCGCCTACCCGATCGCCTCGGCCACGTTCCTCCTCGTGTACCAGGACCTCTGCAAGGCCGGCCAGTCGGCCGACAAGGCCAAGCTCGTCAAGGGCTGGCTCGACTACGCCCTCGGCGACGGCCAGAAGGTCGCTTCGACCATCAACTACGCGCCGCTGCCCGCTCCGCTCCTGGAGAAGGCGAAGGCCAAGGTCGCGAGCATCACCTGCAACGGAGCAGCGATCTCCTAACGGAGTTCCTCGCGGTACCGGAGTCCCATTCGCATGGCAGCCACTGCACCTACCAGCGGATCCGTCCGCCCGAGCGTCGAGCTCGGGCGGACGCTCCGGTCCCGCATGGATACGCCGGTCCGGCGCATCCTCACGGGCGTCGCCGCGCTGATCCTCGTGATCATCGCGTTCTTCCTGATCCGCCTCTACATCGAGGCGCGTCCCGTCTTCAGCGCCTACGGCGCCACCCACTTCGTCTTCGACAACGCCTGGCTGCCGTCGAAGAACCTCTACGGCGCCTGGCCGCTCATCGCCGGCACGCTGATCACGAGTGCCATCGCGCTCATCATCGGCGTCCCGATCGCGGTCGCCGCGGCGCTGTTCGTCACCGAACTCTGCCCGCGTCCGCTCCGGGCGACGCTCACGATCCTCGTCGACCTGCTCGCCGCGGTCCCGTCGGTCGTCTACGGCCTCTGGGCAGTGTTCTTCCTCATCCCGAAGATCAAGCCCGCCGAGCAGTGGTTCTCGGACACCTTCTCCTTCCTGCCGTTCGTCGGCGGGCAGGTCGCAGGCCCGAACTACTTCATCGCCGGCCTGCTCCTCGCGACGATGATCATCCCGATCGTCTCCGCGATCTCGCGTGAGGTGCTCGCCACCGTCCCGCAGGAGCACAAGGAGGCGGCCCTCGCCCTCGGCGCCACGCGCTGGGAGATGATCCGCCTCGCCGTCCTGCCCTACTCGCGCGCCGGCATCTCGGGCGCCGCGATGCTCGGCCTCGGCCGTGCGCTCGGCGAGACCATCGCCGTCACCCTCGTGATCGGCAACTCGGCCCACCTCGGGTCCACGATCTTCAGCCAGGGCTACACGCTCGCCGCCGTCATCGCGAACGAGTTCGGTGAGGCCGCGTCGAACCCGGTCCACCGGGCGTCGCTCATCGCCGCCGGCCTGGTCCTCTTCCTCCTGACCCTCGTGGTCAACTTCATCGCCCGGTTCTACGTGACCCGCGCCGAGAAGAAGATGCTCGGCGGCGCACCCGTCGCCGAGCCCGTCGCGACCGGAGCCGCAGCATGAGCGCGCCCACGTTCAACGAGGCCGGCCTCCGCGGGCTCCCGCCCGTCAGCCCCGGTCGCGTCCGCAAGGATCGCATCGCGCGGACTTTCATCGGGGCGCTCACGCTGATCGCCCTCGTGCCGCTCGTCCTCGTCGTCTTCTACCTGCTCAAGCAGGGCCTCGGCGCCTGGAACGGCGACTTCTTCACCACCGACCCCACGGGCCGCACCTGCTTCCCGGGGCAGACCACCTGCTCGATCGGCGGCGTCCGGTCGGCGATCCTCGGCACGCTCGAGATCGTCGCCCTCGCCTCGGTCATCGCGATCCCGTTCGGGACCGCCGTCGCCGTCTACCTCGTCGAGTACGGCAAGCAGTCGAAGTTCGCGAACACCGTCCGGTACTTCGTCGACGTCATGACCGGCGTCCCGTCGGTCGCCTTCGGCCTCTTCGTGTACATCGTGCTCGTCGCCTCCGGCATCGGCGGCTCCTACGCCGGGTGGAAGGGCTCGGTGGCGCTCGCGCTGCTGATGCTCCCGATCGTCGTGCGCTCGTCCGAGGTCGTCCTGAACCTCGTCCCGAACCAGCTCCGCGAATCGGCCCTGGCCCTCGGCGCCCCGCGCTGGAAGGTCATCTGGTCGGTCGTGCTGCCGACGGCCCGCTCCGGTCTCATCACCGGTTCGCTCCTCGCCGTGGCCCGCGCTGCCGGCGAGACCGCTCCGCTGCTCTTCACCGCGTTCGCGACCAACGAGCTCGTCTTCGGGCTCGGCCAGCCGATGAACTCGCTTCCCCTCCAGATCTTCAACGACGTCCGCACCCCGCAGGACGCGATCGTCCAACGGGCCTGGGGAGCAGCACTGTTCCTCGTCCTCTTGATCCTGATCCTCAACCTTGTTGCGCGCCTCGCGCAGCGCAGGAGCCGACTCGCATGACCCCCGAACCGACGACGACGCTGACCGACGTGGACCTTCCCGAGACCCCGCTGACCACCCCCGAGGTCCCGGCGCACGAGTCCGCCTCCGAGGCCGCCGCGAACGGCAAGAACGGCCGGCGCCTCAGCCTCCAGGACCTCAAGGCCTTCTACGGTGACAACGAGGCGGTCCACGGGATCAACCTCGAGTACAACCCGAACGAGGTCACGGCCATGATCGGGCCGTCGGGCTGTGGCAAGTCGACCGTGCTGCGCTGCATCAACCGCATGCACGAGGAGATCCCGGGCGCCTACTCGACCGGCAAGGTGCTCCTCGACGGTCTCGACGTGTACGCGTCGGACGTCGACCTCACCGCGGTCCGCCGTGCGATCGGCATGGTCTTCCAGAAGCCGACCCCGTTCCCGACCCTGTCGATCTTCGACAACGTCGCCGCGGGCCTCAAGCTCGCCGGCATCAAGGGCGTCGAGGCCTCCGACCGCGTCGAGTGGGCCCTCAAGGGTGCCGGCCTCTGGAACGAGGTCAAGGACCGCCTGAACTCGCCGGGCATCGGTCTCTCCGGTGGCCAGCAGCAGCGCCTGTGCATCGCCCGCACCATCGCGGTCGAGCCCGAGCTCATCCTCATGGACGAGCCGTGCTCGGCCCTCGACCCGATCGCCACGCTGCGGGTGGAGGAGCTCATCCAGGAGCTCAAGGAACAGTTCACGATCGTGATCGTCACCCACAACATGCAGCAGGCTGCACGCGTCGCCGACCGCACCGCGTTCTTCCTGCTCGGCGACCTCGTCGAGGTCGGCCCGACCGAGTCGATCTTCACCAACCCGACCGACAGCCGCACCGAGGAGTACGTCTCGGGCAAGTTCGGTTGATCTCGCGCTTCGCGCGCGGGGGCCGGAATCCGGGGGGAGCCATGGCCGAACCAAGCCATCCGCTGCGGCGGAGCACGGACCACCCGATCGGGAACGGCGCGACGGGCGCCGGCCCGAACGGGGCGGCTCCGGGCGAGTCCGAAGCCGTCGTCGCGTCGCGGCGGGTCCAGCTCCGCGGCAACTTCCGCGAGGAGCTCAACGCCCTCGAGGCCTCCGCGCTCGGCGGCTTCGACATGGTGATCGAGCAACTCGACCGGGTCGCCACCGCGCTGGAGACCCAGGACGCGGGCCTCGCGAGCTTCATCGTCGCCGACGACGATCGCCTCGACGGCCGCTACCTGGAAGTCAACCAGGGGATCTTGTCGCTGCTCGCCCGCCAGGCACCGGTCGCCGGTGACCTGCGCCTCGTCGCCGCGCTCCTGCACCTGATCAAGCACGTCGAACGCATGGGCGACCAGTGCGCGAACATCGCCAAGTTCGTGCCGCTCGTCGGCGAGGACGCGCCTCGGCAGATGGAGGTCGTCGTACGGCTCGTCGAGATGGGACGGCTCGTGCGCAGCGAGGTCGTGCAGGCCCGGCAGGCGTTCGAACTCCGCGACGTCGCCCTGGCACGCAACGTCGAGGAACTCGACCAGCAGGTCAACGTCCTCAACCGCGAGATCTTCCGGTTCGCGATCGATCTCGGCACCGACGCCGACGAACGTGAATGGCTGCTCACGATGGCGATGGTCGCGCGGGCCTTCGAGCGCATCGGCGACAACGCCGTCGACATCGGCGAGCTCGTGTCGCT
>JAVHXX010000135.1:7676-9665 GCA_031119595.1 Patulibacter sp.
GTTGGTGCAGTGCTGCGCACTTCCGGCACACGTCGGTCGGCAGCATCCCGGGCATGACCGTTCGAGGCACAGGAGCACCGCAGAACCGTCTCGTCCCGTTGGGGCGCGTCCCAGCACGAACTGGCCGCAGACCGTGCGATGAACGAGGGCAGGCGGCCGTGGAGACGGTCGCCCTGCTGCCCGCGTTCGTGCTCGTGGCGTTGGCGATGGGGCAGGCCGCGGTCGCGGGATACGCCGCCTGGTCGGCGGCCGGCTCGGCACGGGTCGGCGCGCGGGCGGAGGCCCTCGGGCACGACCCCGTCCCGGCGGTGGTGCAGGAACTGCCCGCCATGCTCGGCCGCGGCGCGCGCGTCGTGGCCGCTTCCGCCGACGGCGCGAACGCCGGCCGGGTCACGGTGCGGCTGCGCGTGCCGTCGCTCCTCCCGGGGTTGCGCTTCGGCACGGTGACGGGGCGGGCGCAGCTCCCGGGGCAGGTCGTCTCATGACCGAGACGGAGGCAGGCCAGGCGACGGTCGAGCTCATCGCGCTCCTTCCACTGCTCGCGGCGATCGCCCTCGTCGTGCTCGCGCTCGCGGCCGGCCACGCGGCACGGGAGGCCGCCGACCAGGCGGCCGTCGCCGGGGCCATCGCGCGCCTGCAGGGCGCCGACCCGGTGAAGGCCGCCCGAGCCGCGAGTCCGGGGTGGTCGCGCACTGCGGTGCGGGTCGGCGGTGACCGGGTCACCGTCGAGATCAGGCCCCGTGTTCCGGGCTTCATCGCCCGCGCGATCGGCGCCCGCCGCACCGTCGTCGACGATCCCGCGGCGACCAGATGAACGCCGCGGCCCCCTCGTGCGCATTTCTCGGCCACGGCGCGGTCGTGCTCGCGGCCCAGGCGCTGCGGCGCGCGGGCTCGGTCGGCGTCCCGCTCCTGATCCGATGGGACGCCGAGCCGCCGCGGCGGGCCTCGGTCCGGGTGGGCGGGCGAGCGGTGCGTGGCGAGTGCCGGCGCCTCGCCACGTCGCTCCCGGACACGCTCGTGGTGGGGGTGGAACGCGGTGTGGTCGCCGTCGACATCGCGCCCGGCGCGGCCGTCGCGGACGTGATCGCGCTCGTCCGGGAACATGCCGGGCCGATCGCCGTCGCGGTCGGGCGGCCGCGCTCCGACGACGTCGACGCGCTCCTGCGCATGGTCGACGAGGTGGTGGTGGTCGAGTCGCCCGTCCGGGCGCTCGCCGACCACATCGAGGAGGAACTCCGCCCGATCGCGAACCGCCTCACCGTCGTGCCGGCCCCGCGGTCCCGCTGGTCGGCGGTCCTCGGCGCGCAGGAGGGCCAGACCCTCGTCGTGGCGCTCGCGGTGATCTCCACGCTCCTCGCACTCGCCGTCGGCCTGGGCGTGGTGGCGACCGCCCTCGGGCGCGTCTCGGACGTCCAGGGCCGCGCTGACGTCGCCGCGCTCGCCGGTGCCAAGGCCTTGCTCGAGGCGCAATCCGCGCTCTACAGCCAGGATCCGCAGCAGCGCATCGACGCGGCCGGGTACCGGGCACGGGGAAGCCGCGCGGCGACCCGCACCGCAGCAGCCAACGGCCTGCGCATCAAGACGATCGACTTCGTCGGTGACGACGACATGCCCACCCGCATCCGCGTGCGGGCGCTCAGCCTCGAGGCCGACGGCACCCACGACCGGGTCGTCGACGCGACCGCCGAGGTGGCCGTCGGCTCCGTCGACACGGGCCTGGGCGCCGGCGACTACCAAGGGCCGTTCGCCGTCCGTCAGGGACAACGCATGCGCCCCGACGTCGCCCCGGCCTTCGACCGCCTCGACGCGGCGGCGTCTGCGGCCGGGCATCCGCTGGTGATCGTGTCGGCGTTCCGCAGCGACGCCGAGCAGGCCGTGCTGTTCGCACGGCATCCCGACCCCAAGTGGGTCGCGCCCCCCGGCAAGTCGCTGCACCGTCTGGGCACCGAGCTCGACCTCGGTCCGGCCACGGCCTACGCGTGGCTCGCC
>JAVHXX010000136.1 GCA_031119595.1 Patulibacter sp.
CTAGCCCGCACGCCCTTGCGTCGGTCCGTCCTCACGAAGGTCGCCGGGCTCGGCCTCGCCGTGCTCGCGCTCCTCGCGCCCGCCGGCGCGAGCGCCGCCCCGGCGCCGACCGGTGGCGTCGGGTTCCGTGTCGACCAGACCCCGGGGTCGAACCTCGTCGACGGCTTCATCCCGATCGACGGCTCGCCGGGCCAGACGATCCAGGGCCACTTCCTCATCACGAACTCCCAGACGACCGGGGTGTCGATGACGGTCTACGCCGCCGACGGCCTGACCGGCGCGACGACCGGCGTGGTCTACAGCGACGCCGGCGACGACATCACCGGCGCCGGCGCCTGGGTCACCCCGGACCGCACGGGCGCCACGGTCGGCCCGCGCAGCGAACAGCTCGTGAACTTCTCCGTGCGGATCCCCGCGAACGCGACCCCCGGCGACCACGTCGCCGGCGTGGTCCTCGAGCAGCGCAAGCCGGGCTCGACCAGCACGGGCGCGATCAGCCAGGTCGTCCGCAACGTCGTCCCGATCATGATCGAGGTGCCGGGCGCCGCCGCCCCGCAGATCGACGTGCGCTCCGCGTCGATCACGACCCTGCCGGGCAGCCAGCTCCTCGCGATCACCGTGGTCCTGCGCAACGAGGGCCTCAAGCTGTGCCGTCCCCAGCTGAAGGTCGCCCTCGGCAGCACCGGCGACACGGGTGGCCAGGTGATCCGTCAGCTCGACACCATCCTCCCCGGCGACCGTGCCCCGTACCCGATGCCCTGGCCGAGCAAGCTCTCCTCCGGCTCGTACCTCGTGCACGTCACCGCGCTCGGCTGCGGTGCGACCGACGACCTCGACGTGACCCTGCAGACGCCGAGGTCGCAGGAGGAGTCGACCCCGAAGACGACCCCGTCGACCACGCCGAAGGTCGTCACCAACGCCACGCCCGGCACCGAGACCTACACCGCCGGCAACGGCAAGAAGTCGGGGTCCGGCGGGAACGGCAAGGACGACAAGAAGACCTCGCTCGCGGGCGTCACCGGCGCCGCCGTGATCGGCGGGATCAACGCCAGCGGTGGCGGTGGTGGTGGCAACGGTTCCGGTGGTGCGAACGCCGGCGGCACCGGCCACGGCGCCGGCGCCGGAAACGGCGCCAAGAGCGGCAAGAGCCTGCTGCCGAAGATCGCCGCTGCGGTCGCCAAGCACGCCCCGGACATCGCCGAGCGGGCCACCATCCCGCTGTCGTTCCTGCTCCTCATCGGCCTGCTGTTCTTCGCCCAGGAGGCGTTCGACCGCCGCGACCCCAAACTCGCCCTCGCCCCGCTCCACCGTGAGCAGGACCTGCCCTTCGACGGTGATCCGTTGGGGGTCGGCCGACTCATACCTTCGCCGACCGACCTGTCACCGGGCACGTCCTGACCGATCTCCCAGCACGAATGCTCTCCAGCCCTCCGACTCCGCTCCGCCGCCTGCTCCTGCTGGGCGTCGCCCTGCTGACCGCCATCCTCGGTGTCCCGGCCGTCGCCTCGGCCGCGCCGACCATCGGCGGTTTCTCCGCGCGTGCGCTCGGCCCGAACGGCGACGTCACGCCGCAGACCTACTTCCAGGAGACGCTCGCCCCGGGCGCCACGTTCCACGGGGAGCTGCTCGTCACGAGCACCTCCAAGCGCGCGCAGGCGCTCAAGGTCTACTCCGTCGACGGGCTCACCGGCAACACGACCGGCACCGTCTACGCCAACGAATCGGACCCGCGGACGGGTGCGTCGCAGTGGATCACGCCCACGAAGGCGACCCTCCACATGCTGAAGAAGTCCGACCGCACGATCGGCTTCACCGTCAAGGTCCCGGACGACGCCACCCCCGGCGACCACGTCGGCGCGATCGCCCTCGAGAGCAAGAAGAAGCCGAAGGTCAGCAAGGGCCAGTTCGGCGTCAACGAGATCATCCGCGTCGCCGTGGCCGTGTCGATCCACGTGACCGGCAACTCCAGCGCCGCGCTCACGGTCGACAACCTCACGATCAAGGCCCTCGCCGGCACGCAGATCCCATCGATCGGCATGCAGCTCCGGAACACCGGCCAACTCCTCTGCCGCCCGGCCCTCGCGGTCGAGCTGTCGCAGAACGGCACGGTGCTCGGCAGCGTCAACCGCCAGCTCGACACCATCCTCCCCGGCGCCGACATCGCCTACCCGCTGCCGTGGCCCAAGCCGCTCGCTTCGGGCACCTACCACGCGAAGGTGAACCTCACGGGCTGCGGCGCACCCGCCACCACCGAAGCCGACCTCGTCCTCAAGGGCAACCTCGCCGGCAGCGTCGCCCGCCCCGGCCCGAACACCCTCCCCGACTCCGGCAACGGCGGCGTCCCGATCTGGGCCATGGTCCTCGGCATCCTCGTCGCGCTCGTGGCAGGGATTCTCATCGCGCGCCGCAAGCCGCGCGAGAAGTCGCCGAAGCAGGACGACGGCGCTCAGCCGGCCTGATCGCCTGCGCTGCCGGTCCCGTTGACGCGGGGCCGGTGTCGGGCTCTGAACTGAGGGCGGCGCGGCGAGCGCCCGGGGTGGGCTCGTAGCCGCGGCGGTGGGGCCGGTGTGCGGGGTGGGTGGCTTCGGCGACCCCGGAGGGCGCGCGTTCGGCCTAGGGACGGGCGGGGGTGGATTCGTGGTGGCGCGCTACGTGTAGGCGTTGCCGCTGATGCCGACGAGGGCCGGGGCGTCTGCCACGGACTCGATCACGAGCGTCGGGTCGATCGGGCTATCGTCGAGTTCGTCGGCGCGGAACTTGCCGGTCTGCACGAGGATGCCGGCGAGGCCGGCGTCGAGCGCGCCCCCGACATCGGCCTCGAGGTCGTCGCCGATCATCGCGACCTTGTCCGCGGTGAGGCCGAGCTCGTCGACGGCGGCGAGGAAGAACGCGGGCGACGGCTTGCCGACGACCGTGGCCGTCACCCCGCTGCCGTACTCGAGCGCGGCGATGAACGGACCCGCGTCGAGGACGAGCCCCTCCGGCCGCCGCCAGTACCGGTTGCGCTGGAGCGCGATCAGGTCGGCGCCGCGGAGCAGCGAGCGGAACGCCCCGTTGAGCACGCCGTACGAGAAGCCGGGGCCCAGGTCGCCGACGATCACCGCGTCGACCGCGGACCCGGGCGACACCACCGCCTCGAGTTCGGAGAGGTCCTGCTTGAGGGCGTGGGCGGTGATGAGCGCGACCCGCTCGTAGCCGCGCTCGCGGCACAGACGCACGGCCATCGCCGCAGGCGTCAGGAGGTCATCGGTCTCGACGTCGAAGCCGAGGCGCTGGAGGCGGTCCGTCACGGCGGCCCGCGGACGCGACGTCGTGTTCGTCACGAGACGCAGCGGCACGCCCGCCGCGCGGAGCTTCGCGAGCGTGTCGACGGCACCCGGGATCGCTTCGTCGCCGACGTGCAACACGCCGTCGATGTCCAGCAGCAATCCGTCCCAACGACCCGACATGGACCCAACATAAGCCGGGACGGCGCGTCCGCTTTTGGACATCGGGCCAAAGGCACTCCCGCGCGGTGGTGCCTCCGCGTTTCGCCCGTGTTTCCGGGGTCCGGATGCCACGGGCGTTCACCGGGCGGCAACGTCCCGCGGACGGATGTCCGCCCGGCGCCGCCGCGGATCGGGGACCGCACGCCGCAGCCCGTGGGCGCCCGGGTCAGGAGGGCGCCGGTTCGGCCCAGCGCCGCCCGAACGTGCGGACCGTCGCGAGCCAGCCCAGGCCCACGATCGCCGCGGGCGCGAGGAACGCCGCGGCGGTCGACGTCTCGGTGGTGAGCGCTCCGGCGATCACCGCACCGACCGACGAGCCGCCCATGATCCCGAGCCCGAGCCATCCGTACCCCTCGGTGATGCGACTGGCGGGCACGGTACGCGCGGCGAGGGCGTAGATCGTGCTGACGGCGGGGGCGATCGAGAGGCCGTTGAAGGCGATCAGCGCCGCCATGAGCGGGAGACCGTGCGGGAGGGCGAGCAGCGCGGTGGTCGCGGCCTGGAACGCGAGCAGTCCCGCGAGCCGCGCACCCTGGTTGCGGGGCGCGCCGAACCGCGCGGAGAGCACGGCGCCGACGAGGCTGCCGACGGCGCTCAGCGCGAACAGCACCCCGGCGAGCGAGCGGTGCCCCTCGTGTTCGGCGAAGGCCGTCGTGCCGACCTCGAGCGCGCCGAACCCGAGGCCCATGACGAGCATGAGCGCGACGAGCATC
Organism: Patulibacter sp.; assembly: GCA_031119595.1. Classification (GTDB taxonomy): domain Bacteria; phylum Actinomycetota; class Thermoleophilia; order Solirubrobacterales; family Solirubrobacteraceae; genus JAGIBJ01. The sequence goes on from JAVHXX010000136.1 coordinate 4,202, forward strand.
GCGAAACCGGAGGCGGCGAGGCGGTCGCGCGCCGCACCGTCGGCCCGCTCGACCGGCCGCCACGCGCGCGACCACGGAGTCGCCGCGAACAGCGCCCCGCCGATCGCCGCCACGACCCCGCCGACGACCAGCCCGACCGCAGCGCTCGTGGTCCCGGCGACCACGGTGACGAGGAGCGGCGGCGCGACGACGAACTGCAGCTCGACGGCGCCGCTCTCGAGCGAGAACGCCGCGTGGCGTTCGTCGCCCTCCTCGAGGAGGGCGATGAGGAGCGCGCGGACCATGCCGCCGATCTGCGGGTACGTCAGGCCGATGGCGGCGCCGGCGACCGCGAGCGCCGCGATCGGCCAGGCCGCCGGGATCGCGGCGGCGGCGAGGAACGCGGCGAGGTTCAGCGGCACCGCTCCGGCGAGCACCGTCGACTGGCCGACCCGATCGACGAGCCGAGCGATGAACGGCTCCGTCGCGGCGGACACCACCGCGAACGTCGCCACGACCACGCCGGCGTCCGAGTAGCCGCCGCCGAGCTCGCGGGTGCGGAGCACGAGCAGGATCGTCACCGCTCCGAACGGCAGCCGCGCGATCACGGACAGCACCAGGAGCCGGGCGATGCCGGGTCTGGAAAGCGCCGACCGGATCGGCGTGCGCCGCGTCCGCGCTGCGTCGGATGTCGGCTCGGCGGCCATCCACGCCACGCTACGACACGTCCCCGGACGGCTCCAGGGAGTGGCGATGGGCGATGCGCGGCCCGGCCCGGCCCTACGGTCCGGCCGCCAGCGTCATCGTCCAGTTCGACGAATACGTCCCCACGTGCGTCGAGGCGGGCACCTTGAGCTTCAGGCCGACCGCGAGGTTGACCGGCCCGGCGCCGCTGAGCAGGCCCGCATTGAAGAGCTTCGAGGCGGCCGGGGCGATGAGCCCGGCAGGCAGGGTGAGCGGGAAACCGATGAGGTTCACGGGCATCGAGCAGTTCCCGGTGCCCGGCGTGGCGGTCACCCCGGTGATGCTCATGGCGTTCGTGGCGAGGGCGTGCACGCCGCTGAGGAACGTCGTCGAGGTCCCGGACAGACTCCACCCGGTGAGCAGGCCCGTGAGGTCGGTGACGGTGAAGGTCGCGGTGGTGGTGACGGTCTGGTCGAGGCCGTTGAGGGTCGTCGCCGGGAAGGTGATCGCCGACGGTTCGGTGAGCGTGAGCCCGCCGCCCTTGCAGGGCGAGAGCGCCGGCTGGATCACGTAGGTCGCCGCCCACCACGACGGGTTCGCCGAGCCGCCGATCGCCATCGTGTGGGTCGGCGTGGTCGTCGGGCCGAGGCCGGCTTCGTAGGCGCCGGTGATCGAGGCGTTGCCCGTCTGCTCGTGGCAGCTCTCGGCCAGCGGAGCCGAGGTCGAGTAGTCGAAGGTGTTGGAGCGGTCCGTGGCGACCGTCGAATAGCGCAGGCTGCCGCCGCGGACCACCGCGGCATCCGGGAGGGTGCCCGTGCCGAGCCCGGTGCCCGAGGCCTGCGCTCCGGCGTTCGCGAGCGGCGCGACGGTGTCGGCACCGGAGAACGCCGTGATCACGGCGGTGAGGTCGGCGCTCGCCGTGCCGAAGGCAAGCCCGCTCACGAGCGTGTACTGCCCCGGGTCGGTCGCCAGGCGGACGCGGTAGTACGTGCGGGTCGACCCACTCGAGAGCAGGGGCGTCCAGCGGACGAGCTGGGCGTCGGGCATCGTGAAGCTGCCGAAGAAGTTGGTCTCGTTCGCGGAGCGGAGCGTCAGCAGGAGGACGTCACCGGTGGCGGCGCCCGCCGGGTTGCCGACCTTGAACGGCGCGCTGAGGAACAGGAACGTGGAACTTGCGGTGCCGCTGTCGCACGAGGACGCATTCGCCGGGTTCGCGTCCGCGAGGGTGACGCCGGCGGCGCTCCCGGACTGGAGCGAGCCGGCGAAGCCGAGCAGCAGGTAGAGCACGGCGACGATCGCGCGCGCGGCACGTGCGCCGGGACGGCGCAGGGAGCTGGTGTCGGGCAACGGGACGGCGGCGAGAAATGAGCAGCACTACAAAATAGAGCGGTGCTCACTTCTGTCGGCGCGCGCCGGGCGGGGCTTGACCTGGCACCTCAACGTTCGGACGACCGGAGTTTGGTCGTCCAACCACCAGCAACGGCGGGATGTTCCGTGTTCTCGGGCGGACCCGTGATTACCCGGCGGCGGGCCGGCGTCGGCTATCTGGCGAGGGGTCCCGCGGCAAGGCCGCGCAGCCCGGGCACCACGCGGGCGCCCGCGATCGGCACGAGCGCGACCTCTCGCTCGATGCCCGGCTCGAAGCGCACGGCGGTGCCCGCGGGCACGTCGAGGCGCAGGCCCCAGGCGGCGTCGCGGTCGAAGTCGAGGGCCTCGTTGGCCTCGGCGAAGTGGAAGTGCGACCCGACCTGCACCGGCCGGTCGCCGGCGTTGACCACGATCAGCGTCGTCACGGGCGCACCCGCGTTGAGCGTGAGGGGGCCGTCGCCGACCAGCACCTCTCCGGGGACGATGCTCATCGGCCGGTACCTCGTAGGGGCTGGGCGCCGGTCACGTGATCGGCTCGTGGACGGTGACGAGCTTGGTGCCGTCGGGGAAGGTCGCCTCGACCTGCACCTCGTGGATCATCTCCGCGATGCCGTCCATGACGTCGTCGCGGGTGAGCACGGACCGGCCGGCGCTCATGAGGTCGGCGACGGTGCGGCCGTCACGGGCGCCCTCCATCACGAACGAGGTGATCAGCGCGACCGCCTCGGGATGGTTGAGCTTGAGCCCGCGTGCCTGCCGATCGCGGGCGACGATCGCCGCCACGTGGATCATCAGCCGCTCCTGCTCGCGTCCGGTGAGCTTCATGGACTAGACCCTAGACCGGCCGGGGCCGTGCGGATTCATCGTCATGTACAAGCTGGGTCGCCGATCCTCAGAGCGGTCGCCCTAGACCGCGATCAGGTCCCGCACGGTCGACTCCGCCACGTCGGCGGTGGCGCCGGAGCTGATGATCTCGCCGTGCTCCATCACGCCGTAGTGGTCGCCGATCGACAGCGCGAACTCGAGGTGCTGCTCGACGAGCAGGATCGACAGGCCGGAGGCCTTGTTCATCGCGGCGATCGCATCCTCGATCTCCGTGATGATCGACGGCTGGATGCCCTCGGTCGGCTCGTCGAGGAGCACGAGCTTCGGCCGGGTGACGAGCGCCCGGGCGATGGCGAGCTGCTGCTTCTGGCCGCCGGAGAGGAAGCCGGCGTCGCGGCCGAGGATCGGGACCAGCCGCGGGAAGAGGTCGAGGGCCTCGTCGATCGCGGACTGCTGCTTGTGCTCGGTGGCCTCGAGGACGACCTTGAGGTTGTCGCGGACGCTCAGCTGCGGAAAGCCCTCCCGGCCCTGCGGCACGTAGGCGATGCCGCGCTTCACCCGCTTGCTCGGGGTCAGGCCGGTGATGTCCTCGCCCTCGAAGAGCACGCGCCCGCCGAAGGTCTTCATGAGGCCCATCGTCGCCTTCATCAGGGTCGACTTGCCGACGCCGTTGCGACCGAGCAGCACCATGAGCGAGTCGGTCGGGACCTCGAGCGACGCCCCGAACAGCACCTGCGTGCGGCCGTAGGCGACCTGGAGGTTGTCGATCTGCAGCATCAGTTCTCCTTGGCGGCGGCGACGAGGTCGGCGGGATCCTCGGGCGCGGTCCGGCCGCGGCCGAGGTAGACCTCCTGCACGGTCGGATCGGCCTGGACCGTGGCGACATCGCCCTCGCAGAGGACGGCGCCCTCGTGCATCACGGTGACCACGGAGGCGAACTGCCGCAGGAACTCCATGTCGTGCTCGACCACGAGCACGGTGCGGGTCTTCGCGATCTCGTGGAGCATCTCGCCGGTCCGCTGACGCTCGGGCTTGCTCATGCCGGCGACCGGCTCGTCGAGGAGCAGGAGCTTCGGGTCCTGGGCGAGCAGCATGCCGATCTCCAGCCACTGCCGCTGGCCGTGGGAGAGCTCGCCGGCGGGGCGCTCGGCCTGGTCGGTCATGCCGATCATCTCGAGCGCTTCGGCCACCGGCGCGCTGATGCCCTTGCGCTGGCGGAGCATCTTGAAGAGCCCCATCCGGTAGCTGGCGGCGAGGTCGACGTTCTCGACGACGGAGAGGTCGTCGAAGACGGTCGGGTTCTGGAACGTGCGCCCGATGCCGAGCTTCACGATGTCGAACTCGCTCGTCCCCGTGAGCTTCTCGCCCTGCCACACGACCTGGCCGGCGGTGGGCTTGGTGAGGCCGGTGATCACGTCGACGGCGGTCGTCTTGCCGGCGCCGTTCGGGCCGATGAGGAACCGGACCTCGCCCTGGTTGATGGCGAAGGTGAGGCCCTTCAGCGCCTTGAAGCCGTCGAAGTCGACTTCGACGCCCTGCATCTCGAGGAGTGCGGTCATGCGGAGATCGTCTCCGGGGTCGGGGCCTCGGTGGCCTTGTCGGTGGCGACGGGTTTGCCGCCTTCGCCCTTCAGTCGCAGGCCGATGGTCGTGCGCAGGCTCTGCAGCCCGCCGGCCACGCCCTTCGGCAGGAACGCGATCACCACGATGAACATCGCGCCCTGGAAGTAGGTCCAGAAGGACGGGAACTCGTTCGACAGCGACGACTTCGCGTAGTTCACGATCAGCGCGCCCGCCACGGCGCCGACGAGGGTGGCTCGGCCGCCGAGCGCGACCCAGATCACCATCTCGATCGACGGCACCACGCCGAGCATGGCCGGCGAGATGATGCCTACGATCGGCACGAACAGCGCGCCCGCGAGGCCCGCGAGGCCGGCCGAGAAGGTGAAGGCGATGGTCTTCACCGTCGCCGGGTCGTATCCGAGGAACCGCACGCGGTCCTCGCCGTCGCGCACCGCGATCAGCAGGCGCCCGTAGCGGCTGCGGATGAGCTGGCGGGCGAGGAAGTAGGCGATGCCGAGCACGATCACCGCGAGCAGGTAGAGCTGCTGGGTGGCGTTCGAGTCGTCGAGGTTCTTCCCGAGGAAGTCGTTCACGTTCGTGAGGCCGTTCGTGCCGCCGGTGAGGCCCTGCTGGCCGACGAGCAGGATCACGAACGCCGACGCGAGCGCCTGCGTGAGGATCGCGAAGTACGCGCCGCGGACCCGTCGCCGGAACACGAGCGACCCGAGCAGGAAGGCGACGACCATCGGGATCACGAGCACCGCGCCGACCGCGAACCAGCCGTGTTCGAACGGCTTCCAGATCGCCGGGAGCTTCTCGACCCCGGACCAGCTCATGAAGTCCGGGACCTTCCCGGGGCCGGCGTCGGCGAGCTTCATGTGCATCGCCATCGCGTAGCCGCCGAGGCCGAAGAAGACGCCCTGGCCGAGGACGAGCATGCCGCCGTAGCCCCAGGCCACGTCGACGCCGATGGCGACGATCGCGAAGCACACGAACTTCGCGAGGAGGTCGAGCCGGAACTCCGTGAGGAAGTAGGG
>JAVHXX010000137.1:0-8615 GCA_031119595.1 Patulibacter sp.
ATCCACGACAGCCCCACCCGTCCCGGCACGGCGCCCCGCGGCCCCTTGGCGCCCCGCCGCCCGGCCGATCACCGCGCGCTTACCCAGAGTTGACGGTCCGGCGCGTAAGTTCGTCTCACGATCCCGGCCCACGCCTGTGATCCCTCGCTTGGAGAACCCAGACGCATGACCACCAGCTCTTCGCCCCACTCGCCCCTCGACCCGTCGAAGTCGGCGGCCCCGGATGCCGCCCACGTGCCCGAGCACGGTGAGCGGGTGAAGGCCGTCGCCCGCGGCCTCGAGGCGGTGCTCTACGAGACCAAGCGGGTCGTGATCGGCCAGGACGCGATGCTCGAGCGGGTGCTCGTGGCACTGCTGTCCGGCGGGCACGTGCTGCTCGAGGGCGTGCCTGGCCTCGCGAAGACGCTCACGGTCAAGACCCTCGCGGACGTCCTCGGCGGCACCTTCCGGCGCGTGCAGTTCACCCCGGACCTCGTCCCCGCCGACCTCGTCGGCACCCGCATCTGGCGCCCGGACACCGGCAGCTTCGACACCCAGCTCGGCCCGGTCTTCGGCAACCTGCTCCTCGCCGACGAGATCAACCGCGCCCCCGCGAAGGTGCAGTCGGCGTTGCTCGAGGTGATGCAGGAGCGGCAGGTCACGCTCGGCGGCACGAGCCACAAGCTCCCCGAGCCGTTCCTCGTGCTCGCGACCCAGAACCCGATCGAGTCCGAGGGCACGTACCCGCTGCCCGAGGCCCAGGTCGACCGCTTCCTGCTGAAGGTCCTCGTCGACTACCCCGAGCTGGAAGACGAGGCCACGGTCGTGGCCCGATCCGTGCAGCCGCCCGCCGACGTCCGCGCGCTGCTCACCCCCGAGCACCTCATCGCCTACCGCCAGGCGGTGCGCGAGGTCCCCGTCGACCCCCAGGTCGTGCGCTACGCCGTGCGCCTCGCCGACGCGACCCGCCACCCGGAGCGGTACGGCCTCCCGGACCTCACCGAGGTCATCGAGGTCGGCTCCTCGCCGCGTGGTCCGATCGGTCTCGTGCAGGCCGCGCAGGCGCTCGCCGTGCTCCGCGGCCGCGACTACGTCACCGCCCGCGACGTCCACGACCTCGCCGCCGACGTCCTCCGCCACCGCATGGTCCTCTCCTACGAGGCCCACGCCGACGGCATCACGTCCGACCAGATCCTGAGCCGCATCATCGCGGCCGTCGACCCCCGCGGCGTCGGTTCCGGTGGCTCGCTGGGAGGCACGGCCACCGGGACCGGAGCCGTGGGCGAAGGCCCGCACGGCGGCCCGCTGACCGGCGCGTTCGACACCGCCGCGTACCCCGCGGCCACCGCGACCACGGCGCCGCAGCAGCCCGGTCAGGGCCTCGTGGTGCCGCCCGCCCCGAACTTCACGAAGCCGGGTGATGCACCCCGATGAGCCGTTCCCTCCTGGCCGATCCGCCCGGCCGGCAGGGTCCCGGGCGCACGCCGCCCGCCGCCGTCGCCGCGCTCGATCTCGCGATCGCCCGCCGCGCCGCGGGGCGACTGCCCGGTGACCACGTCGCCGCGGGCGTCGGGCTCGGCACCGAGCTCGCGCAGCTGCGCCCGTACGTCGAGGGCGACGACATCCGTCAGCTCGACCCGGCCGCCAGCGCCCGCACGAACGAGCCCCACGTGCGCCTGCAGGTGCCCGAGCGTGCCCTCACCACGTGGGTCCTCCTCGACGTCTCCCCGTCGATGGCGTTCGGCACGCACACGCGCCTCAAGTCCGACGTCGCCGCCGGTGCCGCGACCGTCGTGTCGCGCATCGCGACGCGCCGCGGTGGTCGGATCGGCCTCATGCGCTGGGGCGCGGAGGAGGAGGCGCTCGTACCGCCTCGCGGTGGCCGCCGGGCCCTCGGCGCGATCGACCGCGTGATCCGCGAGGGCGTCGCCGCCGACGGCACCGCCCCGCCGCACGACTTCGCCCACGCGATCCGCCGGCTGAGCCTGCTCGCCCGCCAGCCCGGCCTCACCGTGGTCATCAGCGACTTCCGCGACGACTCCGCATGGCCACGGGCGCTCGCCGCGCTTTCGCACCGCCACCGCGTCGTCGCGGTCGAGATCTCCGACCCGCGCGAGCACTCCCTCCCGGACGCCGGCTCCGTGGTCGTCCGCGACCCCGAGACCGGCCGCGACGTCGAGGTCAACACGAGCTCCCAGCGCCTCCGCGACGCGTACGCCGCGGCCGAGGCGCAGCGCCGCACCGAGATCCTCGACGGCGTCCGCCGCGCTCGCGGCCGGCACGTGCCGCTCAGCACCTCCCGCGACTGGCTCCGCGACCTCGGGAGGGGCCTGCGATGACCCTCGCCTCCCCGATCTACCTGCTGCTCCTGCTGCTGATCCCGCTCGGGTTCGCGGTCGCCCAGCTCGGCCGTCGCCGGCGGCGGAAGTTCGCGATCCGTCTCCCCACGGCGTCGACCCTCGCCGCGGTGCTGCCGCGCGAGTCGAGGTGGGCGAAGGTCCTGCCCGGACTGTTCCTCTCGGTGGCCGCGGCCGCGCTCGCCTTCGCGCTCGCCAAGCCGCAGGTCACCGTGGCGGTGCCGGTCGAGAAGGCGTCGGTCATGCTCGTGATCGATGCGTCCGGATCGATGGAGGCCGACGACGTCAGCCCGACCCGCCTCGATGCCGCCAAGCAGGCCGTGAGCGACTTCCTCAGCAAGGTGCCCAAGCAGATGCAGGTCGGCGTGATGGCCTACTCCGACCAGGTCGAGGCCGTGCAGGCGCCGACCACCGACCGTCAGCTCGTGAAGGACGCGACCGCGCAGATCCAGGCCGGTGGCGGCACCGCCACCGGCGACGCGCTCACGGCGGCGCTCCAGCGCCTGCGCACGAACCAGACCACCACGAACCGCACCCCGGCCGCGATCCTGCTCCTCTCCGACGGCGCGACCACGGCCGGCGTCGATCCGACGGGCGTCGCGGAGACCGCCAAGCAGCAGGACGTCCCGATCTCGACGGTCGCCCTCGGCACCGCCAACGGCACCGTGACCCTCGGCCCCGGCTTCACCCGCGCGGTCCCGCCCGATCCGGAGACGCTCAGCCAGATCGCCCAGCTCTCGGGCGGCAAGGCGTTCACCGCCTCGGACTCGAGCACGCTGTCGTCGGTCTACAAGCAGATGGGCAGCAAGCTCGGGACCCGCCCCGTGAAGCGGGAGGCGACCGCCGGATTCGCCGGTGCCGCCGCGGTGTTCCTCGCGCTCGCGATGGCCGCCACGCTGCGCCGCCGCGACCGCCTCACCTGATCGACCCGGCGCCCGGCGGACCCGGGCGCCGGGCGGCATTCCAATGCACCGCGAAACCCGGCCAGGCGTGCCCGCATGCTGGCGTGCCCACGTGCCTAGCGTCGACGGAGTGGCATGGACGGACGGAGCACGCAGGTCGCGTGAGGCGAAGGCCTCGGTCTTCGGACCCCACGGCCCGCTGCTGCCCCTCGTGGCGCCCGCGCCGCAGCGGGACCCGCACACCGGTGAGATCCTCGGCCCGCTGACGCCCGTCGCCCCCGGCCTCCAGCTGCACATCGGGCTGTGGGCGCTCTCGTTCGTGGCGGCCTGCGTGGTCGCAGCGCTCCAGGGCGGCGACCGGCACCTCGCCTGGCTCCCCCTCGGTGCCGCCGTCGGCGCTGCCGGGCTCCTCGACCTGCGCAACGGCGCGCGCAAGCTCGACACCACCGAGATCGCCCCCGACGGCATCCGCGTCATCGACGACCGGGATGCACGCCTCGCGCTCGGATTCACCGAGCCCTACCTCGCGTTCTACCTGCCTGCGAGCGCCCTGCTCGTCGGCGACGGCGCTTGGTCGATCGGCATCGCCGCCGCGGCCGCGATCATCGGGCTCGCCCACGCCGCCGAGTACCGCATGGTGCGTCGCGCGCAGCGGCGCCACGGCGGCCGGCTCGTCTACCAGCGCGGCCCGGGCCGCGGCGGCGCGAACTGGCACCGCCAGCCGCTGTTCGTGCTGCGCGACCGGTTCGACTCGACCTGACCGACGGGCTGACGGGCGACCGTCAGCCGGATACCCGCGGTCGGGTCTGCCGGAATCCGGCGCTTTGGCGCGTCGGAGCGGCGTCGATACGGTCCCGGGACCGATGCGTGCCTCCGTCCGTTCCCTCGTCCTGACCCTCGCCGTGGGCGCCGCGGCCCTCGCGCCGCCGTCGGCGTCCGCCGCGCTCGCGCGGACCGTGATCGACGGTCCCACCGCGAACCTCGCCACCGGCACGACCGCCGTCGAGGTCGACGCCGCCCCCGACGGCACCGCGGCGATCGCGTACCTCAAGCAGGTGGCCGGCGTCACGCACGTGTTCGTGTCGCGGTACGTCGGCGGGACGTGGTCCTCGGCAGAGCAGGTCGACGGCGGCCTCTCGAACCAGGCGAACCCGTCCTCGCTGCCTGCGCTCGCGGTCGGGAACGGCGGCCGCGTCGTGGTCGCCTTCGCGAACGGGCCGGCCCTGCAGGAGAGCCTGTGGGCGGTCGTGAAGCCCTCGGCGGGGAGCGCGTACGGCCCGCCGCAGCAGATCAAGGCCTTCGCAGGCACCGCCTGGACGGACCCGAACCTCGAGCTCGCCTCGAACGGCAACGGCTACCTCACCTTCTACAACGGCGGCACGTCGCTCTACGCCGACCAGGTCACCGGCAGCACCTTCACGCAGGTCGGCCCCGGCATCCTGAACCAGGATCCCGGGCGCCAGGCGCTCCCGGGTGATCAGACCGGTGTGCGGATCGGCGTCGACCCGACCGGCACGAGCGGCACCATCGCGTGGGCCGAGCAGCAGGCCGTCATGGGTACCACGGTGTGGGCGCGCAAGCTCACCGGCACCACGCCCGGCGCCGCGGTCGACGCGACCGTCCCGTCGTTCAACGGCCACCTCAACGACAACAGCCAGAACAACGACATCGACGTCGCGATCGGCGGCGGGAAGACGTGGGTCGCCCAGCACGTGAGCTTCGAGTACCCCGGCGGGTCGTCCCGTGCGCGCGTGTTCGCACGCACCTTCGACGGGTCGACCTTCGGGCCCGCCCAGGAGATCGACGGCATCGGCGAGGCCGACGACAACGCCGAGCTGGTCCGGCTCGCGGTGAACGACGCCGGCCAGGGGCTCGCCGTCTCGTACCGCGGCAAGAACGTCGACATCGGCTCGGAGACCTCCATCCTCAGCGGATCCACGTGGGGCGCCGCCGCCCCGATCGCGCGCCCGAACGTCGCCTCGGCCGCCCGCCCGACAGCCGCCGTCGACACGACCGGCGTGGGCGCCGCGGCGACGTACTCCGTCGCGAGCACGGGCGCCACGCCACAGGTCGTGTCGCGGATCTACGGCGGCCCCGCCGACGGCACCCTCACGACCCTGTCGGATCCGGCCTTCGGGGATGCCTCCGACCCGTACGAGTCGGGCGCGGGCGGCGGCAAGTTCGTGAGCGCGTTCTTCCAAGGCACGGGCGCGACGAGCCGCGTGGTCGCCGCGGTCCTCGATCTCCCGGTGCCGCCGGTCGTCACCCCCGCGCCCGTGCCGCCGGTCCCGACGCAGCCGCCACCGCCCTGCGCCGTGTCGGCGGTCGCCTGCCCGACGGGCTTCTCGATCGGCCTGCTGACGCTCCGCTCGAAGAGCGTCACGCGGGGCACCGCGGCGCCGTCGATCGTGTCGGCGACCTCCGCCAAGCGCACGCTGAGCTTCTCGCTGCCCCGCGCGGCCTCGGTGACGCTCACGCTCAGCAAGGTGAGCACCGGCCGTAGGTCGGGCTCGAAGTGCGTCGCGCAGACGGCGAAGAACCGCAAGGCGAAGTCGTGCACGCGCCTCACCCCGGTGAAGGGCTCCGCGGCGATCGCTGCGCCGGCGGGCGTCACGAACCTCGCGTTCCAGGGGTCGCTCAGCCGGGGCAAGCTCGCGGCCGTCGGGACGTACCGGCTCACGCTCGTCGCCAAGGATGCGTCGGGCCTGCGCTCGGCGCCGGCGAGCGTCGACTACACGCTGAAGGCTGCGAAGAAGACCTCGAAGAAGTAGCGTCGGGCCATGCTCGACCCCATGCGCCGCTGGGCGAAGTACGGCGAGAAGCCCGACTACGCCGGCCTGCTCACGTTCTCCGGTGTGCCGTACACCGAGGATCCGGCGGAGCTCGAGGGGGTCGACGTCGCCATCGTCGGCGCGCCGATGGACGACCTCACCAGCGACGCCCCGGGCGCCCGCTTCGGACCCCGGGCGATCCGCGCGGCGAGCTGTCCGCCGGGGCCGCACATGGAGGCGCGGGTCGATGCGATCGGCGAGGTGCTGAAGGTCGTCGACTTCGGTGACGCGCCGGTGATCCCGGCCGATCCCGTCACCGCGCACGGCGCCATTCGCGACACCGTCGCCCAGGTGATCGCCGCGGGTGCGATCCCGATCATCCTCGGCGGCGACCATTCCATCGCCGAGCCCGACATGCAGGCCTGCGCCGAGCGATTCGGCCCCGTGGGCCTGGTCCACTTCGACACCCACACCGACACGGGTGAGGAGGTCTTCGGCGCGAAGCTCTCGCACGGCACGCCGATGTTCAAGCTCGTCGAGGAGGGCGTGGTCGACCCGGCCCGCTACGCCCAGATCGGTCTGCGCGGCTACTGGCCCGGCGAGGTCGAGTTCGGCTGGCAACGCGAGCGCGGGATCCGCTCGTGGCCGATGCACGTGGTCCGCGACCTGGGCATCCGCACGGTGATCGACGAGGTCGTCGACTTCGTGGACCCGGACGCCGGCCCCGTGTTCCTCTCGATCGACGTCGACGTGCTCGACCCCGCCTACGCCCCGGGCACCGGCACGCCGGAGCCGGGTGGCATGACGTCGATGGATCTCCTCTGGGCGGCGCAGGCGATCGCCCGCCGGCTGCCGATCGTCGGCGCCGACGTCGTCGAGGTGTCGCCCACCCAGGTCGGTTCCCGCGACATCACCGCGCTCGTCGCGGAGCGCACCGTGCGCGAGATCCTCACCGGGCTCGCGCTCCGGCGGCAGGCCGGCGGCTGAGCCGCCGCGGCGGCGGGATGGAACCGCGGCGCTCCCAGGTCGGAACGGCGCCGCGGTGTCGGCTCAGGCGTTGGCGAGGGCCTCGGCGAGCGCCGGGCCGGTGAGCTCTGCGCCGTAGAGCGCGGCGCCGTTCTCGAACTTGCGGCCGGCGGAGAGCTCGCCCGCGTCGACGGGCTCGAAGCCGATCTGGTCGATGAGCTGCGCCACGAGCTGCTTCGCCGCACCGCTGTCGCTCGCGATCGGGATGGCACGGCGCTCCGGGTCGCCGGAGGGCTTGCCCTGCTCGGCGAGGTGCACGAAGTAGATCGAGTTGAAGGCCTTCACGACGTCGGCGCCCTCGAGGTGCGCCGCGACGACCTCGCTCTCCGTCGTCGAGCCGTTGTCGAGCTCCGGGAACTGCCCGTCGCGCTCGGGGTAGTAGTTGCAGGTGTCGATGACGGTCTTCCCCGCGAACGCCTCGGCGGGCAGGGAGCGCACCGCCTTCAGCGGGATCGTCACGACGACGATCTCGCCGAACGCGATCGCCTCCTCCGTCGTCCCGGCGGTCGCGTTCGGACCGAGCTGCTCGACGAGCTGCGCGAGCGTCTCCGGCCCCCGCGAGTTGCTGAGCACCAGGTCGTGGTCGAGGCGCGCGAAGTGCCCGGCCAGCGCCGTCCCGATGTGTCCTGCTCCGACGAACCCGATCTTCATGGGGCCCACGCTAGGACGCCCGCGCCGCCCCACCACGGATCCGGCCCGAACGGCGGGGCCCGGGGCCGCGGTCCGGATGCGAACGAAGGCGGCTTCTCGCCACGAACCGCACCCGGATCGCCGCCGCGGCGTGGGGCGCGGTGGCCCGGATCGCCGCAGTGGCCGTGGCGCTCGCCTAGTGGTAGGCGACGCTGCCCGGCACGGCGCTCGAGCCCGGGCGCACGATCATCAGCACGACCACGATCACCCAGAGCAGGGCGAAGATCCCGCTGACCATCGCGAGCTGTTTGGTCGCGCGGAGCTGGAACGCGTTCGACGGAGGCTCCGAGGTGCGGCCGGTGAGCCACGTCATGAGCGCCGTCTGGCCCGGGAGGACGATCGCACCCAGGAGCACGGCGGCCGCGAGGGTGAGCGAGATCGACACGAGCACCCACGCGTCGCCGATGACCTTCATCGAGATCGCGGTGATGATCCCGAGCGTCGGCACGAGCAACGCGATGCGGCCGTAGACCCGGCTCACGCGGTGCAGCACCGCCGCGGCACCGAGCGCCTGCGGCTCTACCTGCGATTCGACGGCCGCGTCGGTCGGCGAAGCAGCCCCGACCTCGCTCCGGGCCCGCACGACCTGTCGCGCGTAGCGCGGGAACAGACTCGTCGCGATCGTCACCGGTCCGACGAGCAGGATCGCCGCGATCACGTGCAGGCTGAGGAGGAATTCGTTCATCGCGCGTCCGGGTCCGGGGTTCCGCCGAGGCTTCAGGCAGACTGAAGGTCGTGCTGAAGGTTACCTCCCTCGCGCCGTTCATGCTCGTCGGCGCCGGCCGGCTCATCGAACGCGAACTCACGCTGCGTCTCGCCGACCACGGCCTCTCGATGCGGACCCTCGGCATCCTCGGGCACCTCGCGCAGGGGAAGCCGGTGTCCTACAG
>JAVHXX010000137.1:8625-9652 GCA_031119595.1 Patulibacter sp.
TGCACGCGACGGTGCGCCGACTCGTCGCCGATGGCCTCGTCGACGGGGGCGACACGGTCGCCGGGCAGGCCGCACGCCTCTCGATCACCGACCACGGCCGCGCGCAGCTCGCGGCCGCCGCCGAGACCATCGCCGCGTACGAGGTCGAGCTCGCGGCCCAGGCCGGCATCCCGGTCGACGACCTCCGCGCGAGCGCCCGCACGGCGATGGCGGGCGCCTGGAGCCTCGGCGCCCAGCCACCCGGGCTCGACTGACCGGGCCTCCCGGGCCGCCACGCGGGTGCGAACGAAGGCGATTTCTCGCCACGAGCCGCACCCCAAGCCGCCACCGCGGCCCGAGCCGCCACCGCGGCCCGCGGCGGCGCCGCCGCCCTACGCCGCCGGCAGGGCCGCGATCACGTCGGCGGTCGTGCCGACCTCGGCGATCTTCGGGAAGATCGTCTCGATGCTGTGGTCGTGGGCGGCGAGCTCGCGGTCGGTGACGGCGTCGGACACGACGGTCACGTGGAAGCCGTGCTCGTGGGCGTCGCGCACGGTCGACTCCACGCCGGACGCGGTGGCGATCCCGGTGACGACGATCTGGGTCACGCCGCGGTCGCGGAGCTGCGCCTCGAGGTCGGTCGTCGCGAACGCGCCCTTCGACCGCTTCGTGACGAGGATGTCGGTCGGCTGGGCGTCGAGCTCGGGGATGAGGTCGGCGAAGCCCGCCGGGAAGTCGAGCGCGCGGCGCGGCGCGTCGGTGCGGCCCGGCGGCACGCCGTCGACGTTCACCAGCACCACCGGCAGGCCCCGCTCACGGAACGCCCGAGTGAGCTCGACCGAGCGGGCGACGATGTCGTCGGTCGGGTGGGCGAGCCCGGGGATGGCGACGATCCCGGCCTGGAGGTCGATGACGACGAGGGCGGTCTGCGGGTCGATCGTGGTGACGGTCATGGCGTGCTCCTTGTGGATGCGGACGTCGGAAGGGGAGGTCGCGCCGTGGGGCTGTCGTGGATCGTCGTGAACAACACGCTGATCGACGACAGGCC
>JAVHXX010000138.1:0-3279 GCA_031119595.1 Patulibacter sp.
TGGTCCTTCATGTACTTGGCGTACGGCTTGGTGCGGTCGATCGCCTGGTAGCCGGGGTAGCGCGCCTCGCACGTGGCCGCAGCGGCGGCCGGCGCGATCGGACCGCGCGTGAGCATCAGGCCCGCGGCGGCGACCGAGGCGCCGCCGAGCAAGGCGCGGCGCGTGGTCGAGGACGTGGAGTCTTCCGGGTTCGTGGCGAGCCTCTGCATATGTAGAGGCTCGCACATCCGTAGAGTTGCCGTCAAATGGATGCCCGCCGCATGCTCATCGCTGACGCTGCGCTGCAGGTCATCGGGGAGCAGGGGATCCGCGGCCTGACGCACCTTGCCGTCGACGCCCGGGCCGAGCTGCCGAAGGGCTCGACGTCGTACTACTGCCGCAAGCGTGTCGACCTCCTCCGGCTCGCCCTCACGCGTCTCTACGTCCTCGACCGCGCGGATCTCGATGCCCTCGCCGAGCGGCTCGAGGCCGCCCGTCCGGCGCAGGACGAGATCCCGCGGCGCGTCGCCGAGCTCATCGTCGGCTGGCTCACGGAGCCGCACCGCACGCGGACGATCGCGCGCTTCGAGCTCTACCTCGCGTGCTCCCACGAGCCGGAGTTGCACGAGCTGCTCGGCGAGCAGTTCGGGGCGATCGGCGGACTCGCCGGACGGGTCGCCGAGGCGACGACGCCGGTCGGCCGGCCCGAGCAGGTGGCGGCCTCGCTGATGCTGGCCGAGGGCCTCATGCTGACGGTCGTGCGGCAGGGTCTGCCGACGCCGTCGCACGAGGACGTCGCCAGGCTGCTCTCGACGGTGGCGCTGCCGGCCACGGCGCCCGCCGACGCCTGAGCCGCGATCCGTGCCGGCGGGCGGGCGAGGGCCCGGGCAGCGGGGTCAGTACTTCTTGCCGTTGTAGATCGAGATGTCGAACGCCGGCAGCGTCGGCACGGCGGCGTAGCCGAGCTTGTCGAGGCTGAAGAGGTTCTCGATGCTCGCGAGCAGCGAGTAGTGGTTGTAGGAGCTCGTGAGGTTCGTCGAGCCGGCCTTCACGTAGTCCGACAGCAGCAGCAGCCCGACCCGGCCACCGCCGGTGGTCGTCGCGGCGTCGGTCGCGCTCGGGGTGGTCGCGCCGGGCGTCGTCGGGGTGGTGGCGCCGTCGGCGGGCGTGGTCGCGACGGCCCCGTCGGTCGGGGTCGTCGCCGCGGGCGTCGTCGGGAGGTTCGGGTACGTCGGCGTGTCGCAGCAGCTGCTCGTGTCGGCGCCGTCGCCGGTCTGCGGGGCGCCGTCGAACGTGATCGCGATCATGCCGCCGTCCTTGTAGGCGGCCGAGTTCTGGATCTCCGGGACGACGATCCGCAGGAAGGTGTCGGTCGCGGCGAGGCCGCCGGTCTCCCCCGGGGTCACGTCCGTCGTGCTGCCGTCGTCGCTGCGGCTGGGCACGATGTACGAGAGCGAGGGCGTCGTGGCCTCGGTCGCGAGGTCCGGGACGAGCTGGTCGAGTCCGACGGACGTCTTCGCGCACGTCGTGGCGTCGGTGACGGAGTGGAAGTACATGAACGGGTTGCGCCACGTGACGTACCCGTCGCCGGTCTTCGGGGCGCCGTCGGCGTCGGGTTGGCCGATCGCCGGGTGGCGGCAGGTCTTCGCGGCATCGGCGCCGCCGGCGCCGATGTCCTCGTTGTAGGTCTTCCAGGTCTCGCCGTCCTGGCTGAGCTGGTCGCCGATCGTGCGGGTCGCGGCCGGGTAGACGCAGCCGGTGCCGAGGACCTGGCCGTTGTCGCCCGGCGTGGCCGGGGTGATGTCGGTGTAGGTCGGGCAGTTCGCCGTGGTCTCGGGCGTCGGGCCCTGGCCGCTGATCAGCGCGACGCCGTTGGCCAGCGGGCTCTGCGCGACGGCGTAGTAGTTGCTGAGGTACTCGCCCTGGCTCTTCAGCGTGGTCGAGAGGTACGTCGAGGCGGAGCTCGCCCCGAAGGCGTCGTCGGCGCCGTGGCCGGAGAGCACGATCACGAACACGTGCTTGATCGGCGGCAGGCCGTTCGTGGAGGCGACGGGCGTCGTCGCCTCGGGCGTGGTCGCGTCGGCGGAGTCGTCCGAACCGTCGTCGGAGGAGGTGTCGTCGACCGCGGGGGTGGAGAGGTCCGTGGCGGTGCTCGTGTCGTCGACCGCGGGGGTGTCGGCGGCCGGCGTGCTCGCGGCGACGACGGGGGCGGCCGCGGCGGGAGCGGCCGGTTGTTGCACGTACGCGATGCGCTGCCCGCCGGCGGCGTAGGCGCCGCCGGGGCCGCCGAGAGAACCGGCGATCACGCCGAACGCGAGCAGGCCGAGGATCGCCGTCGCGGCCTGCCAGGCGGCCGGGACGCGGAGGCCGTCGGCCCAGTCGAGGAGGTCGTCGTCGCTGCCCTCGAGCGGCTCGGCGAGCACCGGCCACACCGAGGCGGTCGGGCCCTGCAGCGCCGTGGTCACGCGGTACGGCAGGGGGCCGTTGCGGGTCCCGCACTCCACGCAGTAACGCTGACCGGAGGTCAGGGGCGAATGGCACGTGGCGCACTGCGCAGCGGGCAGCAGCGACGGCCGCGCGTGGGGGGAGGGGAGCGACACCGCCGGGCATCTTGAGGCTTACGCAGGCGTGGCGTGTGAACGAATCGTGTACTTGGACCGCGGACCGCCGATCCGCCGGGATCGTTGACGACTTCTTCACACCGCGCGGGTGACGGCCCCCCACACTTCCCGGGACGCGGCACGCCGTGCGCGCTGCCCATGCCTCACCCCACCCGAGCGATGGAATTGACCACTTCACGACCCTCATCCGACGCACCCCCGGCGTCCCCGACCGCGGTCCACACCGCCGTGCACGCCACCCGTGGCGGCGGCGCGTCGCCGTGCTCGGGCTGCGGGGCCTCGCTGGCCGCCGATCAGCGCTACTGCGTGGAGTGCGGCCGCCGTACGAACGAGGCCCGGCCCACCCTCATGCGTGAGCCCGGCCAGCAGGGCGTCCACGACCTCGGCGCCGCCGAGGCCTCGGCTCCCGCCGCGCTGCGCACCGGCAACTCGCCGCAGGGCACGCTCATCGTGGGGGTCGGCGTGCTGCTGCTCGCCGTCGGTGTCGGCGTGCTGATCGGGCACAACGGCAACGACAGCTCGTCGAAGGCCGCTGCGCAGCAGCCGATCTACATCCCGCAGACGGCCTCGGCCGTGGCAGGCAGCACCCCGGGCACCGCGCTCGCGGCGACCACCCCCGACGCCTCGGCCGCCACGACCGACGCCTCGTCCGGAGGCAGCGACACGGCCGTCAAGAAGG
>JAVHXX010000138.1:3289-9225 GCA_031119595.1 Patulibacter sp.
CGCCCGACGCTGCCGAGACCGCGACCGATGCGGCCGCGGACGCCGGTGGCGACAAGGCCGCCGCGAAGAAGGCGAAGGCCGCCGCAGCGGCCGCGGCGAAGGCGCCCGCCGCCGTCGCGCCGAAGGCCGGCAAGAAGGTCAAGGTCGGCGACAAGGGCTCCGGCCCCGGCTACGACAAGAAGACCGGCGAGTTCACCGGCGACTTCTTCGGCAATTGACCGCCGTCCACCCGTCTTCTCCCGTTTCGCACGAAAGCGCTCCATGTCCGTTCTGAACAAGTTGCCGTTCGGGGCCCGGCCGCACGGCGGCAGCTCCGCTCCCACGTCGAAGTCCGGCGGCCTGCCGCCGGCCGTCAGCGCCAGCCCCGAGGAGATGGTCGACCTCGAGCGTCGCCGCGACGACCTCAGCGCGCGCGTCGCCGAGCTCCAGTGGGACCTCGGCGGCCTCGTCTACGAGATGGCGGTCCGCGACCGTATCCGCGTCGAGGTGCTGGTCCAGCGCGCCGCCACGCTCCAGGAGGCCGACGCCGAGCTGAGCGAGGTCGAGCGGATCCTGCGCACCGAGCAGACGGCCACGGCCGGGAAGTGCGCCACCTGCGGCGTGCCCCACAGCTCGGGCGCCGTCTACTGCTGGCAGTGCGGTTCGCCGCTGCTCGTCACGCGCCCCGCGCAGACCATCGGCGCCCGCTAGCGCCGCTTCTCTCCACCACCTTCTCCGTGCGGCCGGGACAGCCGCACGGGAAAGCACGAGGGCCCGGGCTCCCTGCGTCACCACGCAAGGAGCCCGGGCCCTCGGTCGTCAGGCCGGTCGCGTCCGGCGACGCACCGATCGGTGAGCCGCCGGGCTAGACGAAGCGGCCCGTGACGTAGTCCTCGGTCCGCGTGTCGGCGGGGTTCGTGAAGATCTTGTCGGTCTCGTCGTACTCGATGAGCGTGCCGATGCGCTCGTTGTCGAGGCCGAAGAACGCGGTGCGGTCGGCGAGGCGTGCGGCCTGCTGCATGTTGTGGGTGACGATCACGATCGTGAACTTCGCCTTCAGCGTGCGCACGAGCTCCTCGATCGACGCCGTCGCGATCGGGTCGAGTGCCGAGGCGGGCTCGTCGAGCAGCAGCACGTCGGGTTCGATCGCGATCGCGCGGGCGATGCAGAGGCGCTGCTGCTGACCGCCGGAGAGGCCGAGGGCGCTGTCCTTCAGGCGGTCCTTGACCTCGTCCCAGAGCGCGGCGCCGCGGAGTGCCTTCTCCACGCGGTCGTCGAGGCCGGAGCGCAACCCGAGGTTGCGCGGCGCCCAGGCGACGTTGTCGTAGATCGACTTCGGGAACGGGTTCGGTTTCTGGAACACCATCCCGATCCGGCGCCGCACCTCGACGCGGTCGACGCCGCTCCCGTAGAGGTCGTGGCCGTGGTAGTAGATGTGGCCGTCGACGCGCAGTCCGGGGATGCCGTCGTGCATGCGGTTGAGGCTGCGCAGGAAGGTGGTCTTGCCACAGCCGGACGGGCCGATGATCGCGGTGATCCGGTTGCGGTCGATGCCCATCGTCACGCCCTGCACGGCGGTCTTGGAGCCGTAGGAGATCGCGAGCTGCTCGACCTTGAAGACCGACTCGCGCACGACCGGGGTGGTGGGGGTCGGCTGGCCGTGCGAGGCCGTCCGGGCGGGACGGTCGACGGTCTGGATGCGGTACCGCTCACCCGCGCTCCGCGCGGGAGCGGCCGGGCGGGAGGGCTCCATGATCGGATCGAACTCGGGGTCGAGAATGGTCAACGGCTGGCCTTTGCCTTGCTGCGGGCGAACAGCATGCGTCCGAGCACGCTGGTCGCGAGGATGAAGATGACGAGCACGAGCGCCGCGCCCCAGGCACGCTCGTAGCCGGCGGGATCGGCGGACTCGGAGAGCCGGAAGATCTCGACCGGGATGTTGGGGATCGCCGAGCCGAAGAAGTCGAACGAGTACGACCCCTTGTAGATCGAGCTGACGATCAGGAGTGGCGCGGTCTCGCCTGCGGCGCGGGCCACGGCGAGGATCGTGCCGGTGAGGATGCCACTCATGGCGCTCGGCAGGATCACGCCGAGCACCGACTGGCGGCGCCCGACGCCGAGGGCGTTCGCGGCCTCGCGGAGTCCGTTCGGAACCTGCGCGAGCGACTCCTGGCTGGCGCGCGCGATGAGCGGGAGCATGATGATCGACAGCGCGAACGAACCGGCGAACGCGCTCTGGTGATGCCCGGCGACGAGCAGCCCGAACGCGAAGATGCCGATCACGATCGACGGGAGGCCGTTCAGCAGATCGAGGACGAGGCGGATGAAACTGCGCGCACGGGGGCTCGCGAACTCGCTCGTGTAGAGCGCGATGAGGATGCCGAGCGGCATCGCGATCGCCGTGGCGATCGCCACGATGAGGCCGGTGCCCGCGATGGCGCGGCCGATGCCGCCACCCGCGCAGCCGAACAACGGTGGAGCCTTCGTGAGGAAGTCCCAGGAGATCACGCTGCCGCCGCGGCTGACGACGGTCCAGAGGACGATCACCATCACGGCGACGGCGAACGCCGTCGCGAGGACCGCGAGCGACGAGAAGAACGTGCTCACCACGTGCCGGCGGCGCAGATTGCCCGAGGCGACGAGCGGCCTGGCCGGGTCGAGTTCCGGCGGGAGCCCCTCGCCGTGGGCGAGGTCGGAGGTCATCGTGGTCATCAGGCGTGCGCCTTCTGCACGGCGAACCGGCGACCGATCCACTGGGCGAGCAAGTTCGACCCGAGCCCGATGATCAGCAGCAGCGCGCCGAGGTAGAACAGCGACGACGTCTGGAGTTGGTCGGTCGCGTTCTGGAACTGGTTCGCGAGGCGGCTGGCGAGCGTGTCACCGGTCTCGTAGAGGCTCGTGTTGATCTTCGTGCCGGCGCCGATGACCTGCGTGACCGCGATGGCCTCTCCGAGCGCACGGCCGAGCCCGAGGAACGAGGTCGCGGCGAGTCCCGACGCGGTCGTCGGCAGCATGACGCCGCGGATCATCTCCCAGCGGGTCGCGCCGAGCGCGGACGCACCCTCCTGGAGTTCCCGCGGCACGGTGTCGAACAGGTCACGGCTGATGGACGCAACGATCGGGATGACCATGATCGTGAGGATCAGGCCGGCCGCGAACATGCTGGCGCCGTTGGTCTGCGGCAGGCCGAACAGCGGGATGAACCCGACGGTGCTGTGGAGCTGGGGCTCGGCGTGCTTCACGAGGAACGGCGCGAGCACGAGGATGCCCCAGAAGCCGATGATCACCGACGGGATGGCGGCGAGCATCTCGACGACCGGGCCGATGATCGCGCGGACGCGCGGTGGTGCCATCAGGCTGAGGTAGAGCCCGATCGCGATGCCGATCGGCGCCGCGAGGAACAGGGCGAACACGCCCGTGACGAAGGTCCCGAAGAGCAGCGTTCCGGCGCCGTATTGGTTGAAGTTCGGCTTCCACGTGGTCCCCGTCAGGAACCCGAATCCGAACTTGTGGAAGGCCGTCCCGGAGCCCTTGAACACCTGCCAGGCGATCAGGACGAGCAACAGGACCGCGATGGCGGAGGCCAGTCCCGTGGCCGAGAGGAGAAGGCGGTCGCCGACGCGGTCGCTGATGCGAAGACGCGGACGCGCCACGCGCGCGAGTTTCAAAGGGTGAGCTCCATGACCGCGGGGACCCTAATCCCCCGAGGTACCCCGGAAAAAGGCGTGGTCACAACTTGTTCTCAAGTTGGCGACACGAAGGCAACAGCAACGGGGTGCCCGACCTGAATGCTGTGCGGCGCCGCTTCGGCATGCCGCCCCGGCACAACTCGAAACAGGAAACAGATGGATCTCAACCGCACGCACCTGCTCGGCCTCACCTCGGCCGCCGCTGTCGCTCTCGCGGCCGGCCTCCCGGCCGTCGCAAGCGCGTCCAACGCCAACGGCGCGCTCGTGGGGGCGGGCTCGACGCTGGTGGCCCCGCTCCTGGCCAACTGGTCGCAGGACTTCGAAGCCAAGAACCAGGTCTCGGTGACCTACGGCGCGGTCGGTTCCGGTGCCGGCATCGCGCAGATCACGGCCCGCACCGTCGACTTCGGCGCGTCCGACGCGCCGCTCACGCCCGAGCAGGCCGCCGCCTGCAACGGCTGCGTCCAGATCCCGTGGGGCCTCACCGCCACGGGCCTCGCGTTCAACCTCCCGGGCATCTCCGCCCTGAAGCTGACGCCGGCGCTGGTCGCCTCGATCTACGAGGGCAAGATCACCAACTGGAACGACGCGGCGATCGCCAAGGTCAACAAGGGCACCAGCCTCCCGAACCTGAAGATCACCCCGGCCTTCCGCTCGGACGGCTCCGGCGACACCTACGCCTTCACCGACTTCCTCTCGGGCGTCGACAAGGGCTGGCGTTCGTCGATCGGCAAGGGCACCGCGGTGTCGTTCCCGGCCGGCATCGGTGGCAAGGGCAACGACGGCGTCACCGCCGTCGTCTCCTCGACCCCGGGCGCCATCGGCTACATCTCGGCGTCGTACATCATCGCCCACAAGCTCCGTGGCGCTGCCCTGCAGAACGCTGCCGGCAAGTTCGTGTACCCGAACCTGAAGAACATCGAGCAGGCTGCGAAGCAGGTGAAGAAGGTTCCGGCGAACAACGAGATGCACATCGTGAACCCGCCGAAGTCGAGCAAGCAGGCGTACCCGCTCTCGACCTTCACCTACGTGATCGTCCCGAAGGCGAGCCCGAAGGCCGCGCTGCTCAAGTCGTTCATCACGTACGCGACGACGACGGGCCAGGGCTTCGGCGCCGTGCTCGACTTCGCGCCGATCCCGGCAGTCGTGCTGAAGGCCGCGAACAAGACGATCGCGACGCTCGGCTAGTTCGACCCAGCTTGCGTTGGTCCGGGGCCCCGCATCGGGCCCCGGCGGCCGGCCGGGTGGGCCGGCTCACAGCGCCACCGGGACCTCAGACCCGGAACGAGAAGGGCCCCGTCCCCGCGTGATCGCGGGGACGGGGCCCTTCCTCGTGGGGCACTCTCCCGGCCGATCGACCTGCGACGGTCACAGGATCGGGGCCTCGCGCAAATCACCGTCGATGGGGTTTCGTACCGACGACGATCTGCTCGCTCGCACGGCCGCAGGTGACGACCGTGCCTTCGAGGCGTTCTACGTGCGCCACGAGGCCGCGGTGGTCGGGTTCCACCTGCGACGGACGGGGAACCGCGAGCTTGCGTTCGACCTCGCGGCCGAGACGTTCGCGGCGGTGATCGTGGCCAGCCCGCGGTTCGATCCGCAGCGCGGACACGCCGTCGGATGGTTGTTCGGCATCGCCGCGAACAAGCTCCGGGAGTCGCTGCGCCGCGGGCGCGTCGAGATGGAGGCGCGGGCCCGGCTCGCGATGCAGCCGATCGCCGTCTCGGATGCCGATCTCGAACGGGTCGAGGAGCTTGCGTCACTGGCCGGCGAAACCGCGCTGGCAGCATCGCTCGCTGCGCTGCCCGACGACCAGCGGGCGGCGATCCTCGCGCGGGTCGTCGACGAGCGTCCCTACGAGGAGATCGCTGCCGTGATGGCGTGCTCGGAGGCCGTCGTCCGACAGCGCGTCGCACGTGGCCTGAAAGCGCTTCGGGCGCGAATGGGGGAGGTCCGATGAGTGGATTCGACGATCTGCGGGCTGAGCTCCGGGCCGGCGTCGTCCGGCAGGCCGACCTGACGACGGTCCGTCGGCGGCGCCGCCGCTGGCGCGACCCGCTCCGGCTGCTCCCGGTCGCCGTCGTCGCGACCCTCTCGATCACGGGCGCTGCGGTCGGTGCCGTGACCCTCCTGCGCAACGGCGACCCGGTGCCGATCTCGGCGGACCACCTGCACCTCGGCCGCGCGCCGGTGCACCGTCAGGTGCTTCCGCTGCGCGTCGCCGATCCGAGCGGTGGGCTGCCGTGGGCCGTACAGACCTTCAGACCG
>JAVHXX010000138.1:9235-9612 GCA_031119595.1 Patulibacter sp.
CTCCGGCGTCTGCATCACCGCGGGCCGGACCCAGGGCGACCGGATCGGCGTGATCGGGACCGACGGCAGCTTCGGCGACGACGGGCGCTTCCACGTGCTGGAACCCGGATCGACTGGCACCGTGATCTGCGGCGGCGGCACTCCGGAGAAGGTATGGCTCGGTGGCGCGCCCACGCTCGAACCGGCGAGTGGTTACGCCGGGCAGCCCGATGCGACCTCGGGCGGTCGGGCCATCGCTGGGTGCAGCAACCCGGGCGAACACCGCACGCCGCACCAGCCGGTGTGCTCGGCCGAGCGCCTGCGCCGGGTGAAGCTCGGGTTCGCCGGGCCGCTCGCCCGGCGGATCACCTACGGCAACGACCGTCTGCACTTCACCG
>JAVHXX010000139.1 GCA_031119595.1 Patulibacter sp.
CGGGCGGCACGGCAACCATCACCCGGACGACGATCGACGGCAACGCCGCAGGCAATGGCGGCGCCGGGGGCGGCGGCGGGTCGCCGGGCGCCAGCGGCGGGGCCGGCGGCAGCGCGTCATGGGGCGGCGGCATCTCCATCCTGACCGCGACCGCGTCCATCACGAACTCGACCATCACGGGGAACCGCGCAGGGAACGGCGGCGCAGGCGGCGCTGGCAGCGGCGCGGCACCTCCTGGATCCGGCGGCGCGGGCGGGGCCGGCGGTCACGGCGGTGCGATCCGCGCGACGAACGCGACCGTCACGCTCACCTCCGACACCATCGCCGGAAACGCGATCGGGGCGGGCGGAGCCGGCGGCTTCAGCCTGGGCGGCGCGTCGGGGACCGGCGGCGCCTCGGGGTCCGGCGGCGGGCTCTACGCCGAGTCGACCAGCCCGACGGTCACCGGCACCATCCTCGCGTCGAACAGCGGCGGCAACTGCGCGGCCATCGGCGTCGCACCGAACGACGGCGGCCACAACCTCCGGTTCGGCGACACCTCGTGCCCGTCGACCATCGCGACCGGCGACCCGCGCCTCGGCGCCCTCACCGACAACGCCGGCCCGGCGAAGACCCTGGCCCTCGGGGCCGGCAGCGCGGCCCTCGACGCGGCTGGCGCGACCTGCCCCGCCGTCGACCAGCGCGGCGTCGTCCGGCCCACTGGCGCCGCCTGCGACATCGGTGCCTACGAGACCGCACCCCCGGTCGTCGCGACCGGCGCCGTCGGTGGTGTGCAGACCACCACAGCCGTGCTCAACGGCTCGGTGATCGCGAACCAGGTGAGCGTGACCGCGCAGTTCCAATACGGCACGACCACGGGGTACGGCGCGCAGACCGCGGCCGTCGCCATCGGCAACGGCACGGCCGTGCAGATCGTCGGCGCGCCGATCGCCGGGCTCGTGCCCGGGACGACGTACCACGCGCGACTCGTCGCCTCGGGCCCCGACGGTGTCGCCTACGGCGCGGACCAGGTCTTCACCACCCTCAGCCCGCCCAACGGCGTCGACACCCGCCAGAGCGTCGGCGGCACGACGCCGCCGGCCCCGGCGCCCGCGATCAGCGCGCTGACGTTCAAGGCCTCGTCGTTCCTGGCCAAGTCCGTCCGGAACGCCAAGACGAAGAAGCTCACGAAGGCCGGCACCACGCTCGCGTTCACGCTCAACGTGCCCGCGACCGTCACGTTCACCGTCGCGCGTGCGGGCGTCGGCCTGAAGAAGGGGTCCAGCTGCACCAAGCTCCCGAAGAAGCCGAAGAAGGGCAGCAAGCACTGCGTGCTGTGGACCACCGTCGGCAGCCTGAGCACGACCGGCAAGGCCGGGGCCAACAGCTACGCGTTCAGTGGCAAGGTCAAGAACAAGGTCCTCGCGAAGGCGAAGTACCTCCTCACCGCGGTCGCCAAGGACTCCGCCGGTCACACGAGCGCCGCCGTCACGGCGAAGTTCACCATCAAGTAGCGGCGGCGCGCCGGCGCTGCGCGACCCGGGGCCGCGGTCAGCCGGCGACGCCGTCCGGCAGCACGAGTGGCTGCATCGTGCGGCCGGTCGTCGCGTCGATGACGGCCCGGCCGCCGAGCGCCTGCCGGAGGTGCGCCGAGGCGACGGCCCGGCGCCCCTCGATCGACTGCGGCCGCGTGCCGGGCAGCGGCCGCGACTCGATCACGGTCACGTGGACGGCGTCCGGCCCCTCGTCGAGCCGGAGCAGCGCCGGTCCGCCGGCGGCCTCGCTCCACACGACCCCGAGGAAGTGCGTGTCACCGTCGGCGATGTAGGCGTCGAAGGCGGTCGGCGTCGGCTCGTGGGTCGGCGAGTCGAGCGGGACCAGCCGCACGACGGCGCCGAAATGACCCGCGATCGATCGGGCGAGCTCGCGGGGGTCGTCGGCGCTCGCGAACAAGTCGATCACGCCCTCGCTGACCGTCAGGGTGGCCTGCGACCAGGTCGCGCCGTCGGTCTCCTCGATGAGCGTGACGACGTCGCGCTGCATCGCCTCGAGTTCCCAGACCGGGTATTCGCAGCGCAGCACCTTGACCGCGGGGTCCAGCGCGGCGCGGTGGCCGCGGGCGTCCTCCGAGAACGCGACGCACAGCAGGACGCCGCCGGCGTGGCGCTCCGTCCACATGCCGCCGTAGACGAAGGTGTGGTCGCGGACGTAGGCGCGGACGGCGTCGCCGAGCTCGGCGGCCCGCAGCCCCGACGCATCCATCTCGGCATCCGAGATCGGCCCGGCCGGGAGCGGCGGCTCGACCTCCTCCCAGTCCGCGTCGTCGTCGAAGGCGACCGCGGTCGGCGAGGCATAGCGAGGCTTCTGCCTGCCGGTGGTGGCGTCGATGACGACCCGGTCGCCGAGCGGCTCGGTGAGCCGGGCCGTGGCGCTCATGTCCATGCCGCTCATGGCGGGCGCGCCCTCGTGGCGGTCGAAGAGCACGGTCACCCGGACGAACCGGTCGGCCTCGACGAGCTCGAGCCGGTGCGCGCGCTCTCCCGGCCCGCCGAGCCAGTGCGCGGTCAGCTCCTCGCCATCGTCGGTCGACTCCAGGCTCCACGCGTCGAAGGCCGCGAGCTGCGTCACGAACACGTCGACGCGCAGGGTCACGAGGTCACCGAAGCGTTCCCGGAGCGCCGTGCGGAGCGATTCCGGTTCGACGGTCTCGGCGCCCACGACGACGCGGTTCTCCCGGTCGTCGATGCCCTCCTCGCGCAACCGGGCCCCGTCGTAGCGCTCCATGAAACCGCGGACGTCCTCCCGGATCGCCTCGAGGTCGTCGACCGAGTGGCGTGCGGCCATCACCTGCACGCGATGGTCGAGGGCCGCGCGGTGCGGCGCGAGGTCGTCGGTGAAGGCCGCGAAGCAGGCCACCCGGCCGGAGCCGATCGAGTCGAGCCACAGCCCACCGAACACGGCCTCGTGCTCCTCGAGGTACGGCGCGATGAAGGCGGCCAGTTCCCGGGCGAACGTCTCCGATCCCTCGGGCGCACCGGACGGCGGCATCAACGAGTACGGCCCGTCCATGTCCCGACCATAACCCCAAGCTGGAGGCAGGTCGAACAACCGGCCGCAGGTGCGTCAGGCGGCGCCGGTCGACCTCCGACCGACACCGCCCGAGGCTACGAACGCCTGCTCAGTGGGAGACGCCGAAGTCGCCGCTCGGGCCACCCGCGCGGAGCACGGCCTGGGCCATCGCCTGGTAGCCGTAGATGTTCGGGTGGTAGATGCCCGCGGCGCTGCCGGCGGTGCCACCCTCGTTGATCCACGTGGTCGCGCTGGAGCGGTTCGGGTCCTGGTCGGGCTCGTGCCCGACGAACAGGTCCTTCGTCGGGATGTACGTGCCCTCCTGGTAGCCCGCCTTCGCGTTCACGGCGTTGACCGTGTTGATGATCATCTGGTCGCCGAGGTCACCGAGCGCGCGGACCGGCGTGCCGGCCTCGTAGCTGTTGAACAGGCCCTTGAGGACGAACTTGCTCGGGTTCGCGAGGTACGGGTACGACAGCACCCCGAACTTCGCGCCCGGGCGCAGCTTCGACAGGAGCTGGTCGACCTGCGTGAGCACGCGCTGCTGCACGCCGGGGACGTTCTTCGTCGCCGACTCGACCTGCTGCCTGCAGCGCGCCGGATCGTTGATGCCCGGGACGAAGCAGTTCAGGACGATGTTGATGAAGCCGACGTCGTTGCCGCCGATGGTCAGAAGCACGAGGTCGGTGTCCTTCGTGACGGCATTGACCTGCGCCGAGAGGTTCTCGATCGTCGCGCCGCCGCAGGCCGCGCTGTTGAAGTTCACGGTGTAGCCGCGGTCGCGCATGAGCTCTGCGTACAGCGGAACCCAGGCGAGCGGGGGGCGCGCGCAGGCACCGGTTGCACCGGGCGCGCCCACGCCGGAGGAGTAGGAGTCGCCGAGGACGACGACGTTGAGGGTCTTCGCCTGCGCGGTGCTGGCACCGGCGACGAGGGACAGGGCCGCACCGGCGACGAGCGCCAGTGAGCGGAGGGTGGGACGGTGCATGCGTACTCGGTTCTCGTGTACGTCCGCAGCGCCGAAGGGCGCCGGGGAGATGATTGGGACAGGTGTGGCGTGGGCCACGCATCTGATGCAACCACGAATTCCGCCCGCCGGTAAGGGCGATTCCGTCGCGGAAGTGAACGTCCTTCGAAAAACTCCGCGCTTTCGGGACGGATCACCGGACGCCGGGCGTCGACCCAAGACAGGCGTCTCAGGTCAGCACCCCCGAGCGTTCGTCAGCGCTTCTTCCTGCGCTGCGGCGGCAGGTCGGTGACCGTGCCCTCGAGCATCTCGGCAGCGAGCATGACCGACTCCGACAGGGTCGGATGGGCGTGGATGGTGAGGGCGAGGTCGCCGATGTCGGCGCCCATCTCCATGGCGAAGCCCGGCTCCGCGATGAGCTCGCCGGCACCCGGGCCGACGATGCCGGCGCCGAGGACCTGCCGGGAGTCCGGGTCGATGATGAGCTTCGTGCGGCCCTTGTCACCGTCGATCGCGAGCGCGCGACCGGAGGCGGCCCACGGGAACGCGGCCACCTCGTAGTCGGTGCCGGCGGCCTTCAGCTCCGTCTCGGTGGCGCCGACCCAGGCGACCTCCGGGTCGGTGTACGCGACCGACGGGATCCCGCGCGGATCGAAGGCGACGTTCTCGCCGGCGATCACTTCCGCGGCCACGTGCGCCTCGTGTGAGGCCTTGTGCGCGAGCATCGGCCCGCCGACGATGTCGCCGATCGCGAGGATGTGGGACACGTTGGTGCGGAGCTGCTCGTCGACCGGCACGAAGCCACGCTCGTCGACGGTGACGCCCGCGGTGTAGAGCCCGAGGAGCTTGCCGTTCGGGACGCGCCCGACGGCGACGAGCACCGCGTCGTAGGTCGCCGGCTCGGGGGCGTCGCCGCCCTCGGTGCCGCTCACGAAGGTCACGTGCAGCCCGTCGTCGGTCGGCTCGATCGAGTTCGTGCGGATGCCCGTGTGGATCGCCTCGTACCGCTTGCCGATCTCGGCCTGCAGCGGCTTCACGAGGTCGCGGTCGCAGCCGGGGATGAGTCCGTCGGACAGCTCGACCACGGTCACCTTCGACCCGAGGGCGTCGTAGACCGTCGCCATCTCCAGGCCGATGATGCCGCCGCCGATCACGAGCAGCCGCTCCGGGATCGACCGCAGCTCGAGCGCGGCGGTGGAGTCCCACACGCGGTCGTCGTCGTACGGAATGCCCGGCAGCTGCACGACCGACGACCCTGCGGCGATGATCGCGTGGTCGAAGGAGACGACGGTCTCCTTGGTCGCGTCGCCGTCGCCACCGACGCCCGGCCCGACGACCTTCAGGTGGCGGTCGTCCGTGAAGGTCGCCTCGCCGATCACGACCGTGACCTTGCGGCGCTTCGCCATGCCGTCGACGCCGCCCGTGAGCTTGCCGACGATGCCGTCCTTGTGGGCGCGCAGCGCATCCAGGTCGATCTGGGGCTCGCCGAAGGTGATGCCGTGCCCGGCCGAGGCCTTCGCCTCGGCGATGATCTTCGCCTGGTGCAGCAGCGCCTTGCTCGGGATGCAGCCGACGTTCAGGCACACACCGCCGAGCGACGGATACCGCTCGACGAGCACGACCTCGAGGCCGAGGTCCGCGGCGCGGAACGCAGCCGAGTAGCCACCCGGCCCGGAGCCCAGCACGACGACCTGGCCGTGCACGTCGCCGTGCTCGAACGCCACGGGTTCGGCCGCCGGAGCGGGCTCGGCTGCGGCCTGCGGCTCAGCAGCGGCCTGCGGCTCGGCTGCCGGCGGGTCGCCCGCGGGGGCGTCACCTGCGACCTCGATCACCGCGAGGACGGTCCCCGCGGACACCTTGTCGCCCTCCTTGACCTTCAGTTCCTTCACGACCCCGGCGACGGTCGACGGCACCTCGAACGTGGCCTTGTCGGACTCGATCTCGACCAGGCCCTGCTCCACCGCCACCGTGTCACCGACGGCAACCAGCACCTCGATGATCGGGATGTCCGTGAAGTCGCCGATGTCCGGGACCGCAACCTCGGTGGTCGTACTCATCGGTGTCCGGTCCTCTTCGTCGTCAGCGACGCGCCGCTCACAGCAGCACGCGCCTGAAGTCTGCGAGCGTCTTGCTCAGGTGCACCACGAACCGGGCGGCGAGGGCGCCGTCGATCACGCGGTGGTCGTAGGAGAGCGACAGCGGCAGGATCAGCCGCGGCTCGAAGTCCTTGCCGTTCCACACCGGCTTCATCGCCGAGCGGACCACGCCGAGGATCGCGACCTCGGGGGCGTTGACGATCGGCGTGAACGAGGTGCCGCCGATGCCGCCGAGGCTCGAGATCGAGAAGTTGCCGCCACTCATCTGCGCGGGCATGAGCTTTCCGGCACGGGCCTTCGCCGACAGCTCGCCGACCTCTGCGGCGAGCTCGAGGATGCCTTTCTGGTCGACGTTCCGGACGACCGGCACCACGAGGCCGTTCGGGGTGTCCGCGGCGAAGCCGACGTTGTAGAAGTGCTTCACCACGAGCTCGTCGCCGTCGAGGGAGCTGTTGAACCGCGGGAACGCCTTGAGCGACGCGACCGACGCCTTCAGCAGCAGCGCGACCATCGTGACCTTCACGTCCGACTGCTCGGCGTTGAGCTGCTTGCGGAACGCCTCGAGGTCGGTGATGTCGGCGTCGTCGTCGTGGGTGACGTGCGGGATCCGCACCCAGTTGCGGGCGAGGTTCGCGGCGCTGAGCTTCTGGATCTTCGTGAGCGGCTCACGGCTGACCGGCCCGAGCTTCTCGAAGTCGACCTTCGGCCACGGCGCGAGCCCGAGCGAGTCGCTCCCGGCATCGGCAGCCAGTGCTGCGCTGCCGCCCGACGACGGAGCCGCCTTCGGGTCGAAGCGCTCGACGTCCTCGCGGGTGATGCGGCCCTTCTGCCCGGAGCCCTTGACCTGCCCGAGGTCGATGCCGCGCTCGCGGGCCAGGCGGCGCACGATCGGTCCGGCGTACGGCGGCACTGCACCGCCGGCGCTCGACCCGGCATCGACGGCGTTCTGGCCCGTCGCGGCCTGTTGCGGCGTGCCGCCTGCCTCCGCGTCGCTCTTCGGGGCGGCCGCCTTCGAGGCGTTCTCGCCCTCTGGCGCGGCGGGCTGCGGCTCGCTCGGCGCGGCGGCCTCGGCGGCCTCGGCGGCCTCGGCGGGAGCGTCGTCGCCATCGCCGCCGGTGTCGATGACGGCGATGAGCGTCCCCTCGGACACCTTGTCGCCCTCGCCGACCTTGAGTTCCTTCACGACGCCGGCCACCGGCGAGGGCACCTCGAACGTGGCCTTGTCGGATTCGATCTCGACGAGGCCCTGCTCCACCGCGACCGTGTCACCGACGGCGACGAGCACCTCGATGATCGGGATGTCCGTGAAGTCGCCGATGTCGGGAACGGCAACCTCGGTCAGCGCAGCCACGGCGCAGCTCCATCCGTGTCGATGTCGTACTTGACGATCGCCTGCGCGACCACGTCCTTCGGGAGCGAGCCGCTCTCGGCGAGCCGCTCGAGGGCGGCGAGCGCCACGTGGTGGCGGTCGACCTCGAAGAACTTGCGCAACGCCACGCGGTAGTCGGAGCGGCCGAAGCCGTCGGTGCCGAGCGTGGTGTACGGCGCCTTCACCCACGGACGGATCTGGTCCGCGAAGGTGCGCAGGTAGTCGGTCGCGGCGATCACCGGCGCGTCTGTGCCCAGCTGCTGGGCCACGTACGACTCGGCCGCGTCGGCGTCCGGGTGGAGGCGGTTGTCGCGCTCGACGGCGATGCCGTCGCGGCGCAGCTCGGTGAACGAGGTCACCGACCACACGTCGGACTCGACCCCGAAGTCCTCGCGAAGCAGGTCCGCGGCGGCGAGCACCTCGCGCAGGATGGTGCCCGAGCCGAGCAGCTGCACGAACGGCTTGCCTGCGCCCTGGTCGCCCTCGGCGATCCGGTGCATGCCGCGCAGGATCCCCTCCTCCGAGCCCTCGGGCAGCGCGGGCTGCTCGTAGTTCTCGTTCATGACGGTGAGGTAGTAGAAGACGTCCTCGCGCTCCTGCACCATCCGGCGCAGGCCGTCGTGGACGATCACCGCGACCTCGTAGGCGTAGGTCGGGTCGTAGGCGACGCAGTTCGGGATGAGCGCGGCCTGCAGATGCGAGTGGCCGTCCTCGTGCTGGAGACCCTCGCCGTTGAGCGTGGTGCGGCCGGCGGTACCGCCGACGAGGAAACCGCGGGCGCGCGAATCGCCGGCGGCCCAGGCGAGGTCGCCGATCCGCTGGAACCCGAACATCGAGTAGTAGATGTAGAAGGGGATCGTCTGCACGCCGTGGTTCGCGTACGACGTCGCCGCCGCGATCCACGAGCTCATCGCGCCGGGCTCGTTGATGCCCTCCTGGAGGATCTGGCCGTGCTCGTCCTCCTTGTAGTACATGAGCTGGTCCGCGTCCTCGGGCGAGTAGAGCTGCCCGACCTGGCTGAAGATCCCGAGCTGCCGGAACATCCCCTCCATGCCGAAGGTGCGCGATTCGTCGGGGACGATCGGCACGACGTGCTTGCCGATGTTCTTGTCGCGGACGAGTGACGACAGCACCCGCACGAACGCCATCGTGGTCGAGACCGCGCGGTCCGGGCCGGTGCCCTCGAGCTGCGACTTGAAGGCGCTGAGCTCCGGGATCTGCAGCTCCGGCGCGTCGGTGCGGCGCTGCGGCAGCGAGCCGCCGAGCTGCTCGCGCCGTTCCCGGAGGTAGACCATCTCCGGCGCCTCGTCGGCGGGCCTCAGGAACGAGCCGGCACGGGCCTCGTCGTCGGTGAGCGGAAGCCCGAAGCGGTCCTTGAAGGCGACCATCGACTCCGGCGACATGTGCTTCTGCTGGTGGGTGATGTTCTGGCCCTCGCCGGAGGCACCCATGCCGTAGCCCTTGATCGTCTTCGCGAGGATCACGGTCGGCTTGCCGGTGTCGTTGCTGACGGCCTCCGCGAAGGCCGCGTAAACCTTGCGCGGATCGTGGCCACCGCGGTTGAGGTTCCAGACCTTCTCGTCGGTCCAGTCCTTCACGCGCTCGGCGAGCTCGGGGTACTTGCCGAAGAACTTCTCGCGGACGAACGCGCCGTCGCGCGACTTGAACCCCTGGTACTCACCGTCGACGGCCTCCTCCATGCGACGTACGAGGAGCCCGTCCTCGTCGTCCTCGAGGAGCTCGTCCCAGTTCGACCCCCAGATCACCTTGATCACGTTCCACCCGGCGCCGTGGAAGTTCGTCTCGAGCTCCTGGATGATCTTGCCGTTGCCGCGGACCGGGCCGTCGAGCCGCTGCAGGTTGCAGTTCACGACGAACACGAGGTTGTCGAGGTGCTCGCGGCCGGCGAGCGAGATCGCCCCCATCGACTCGGGCTCGTCCATCTCGCCGTCGCCCATGAACGCCCAGACCTTGCGGTCGCTGGACTCGAGGTGCCCGCGGCCCTGCAGGTACTTCATGAACCGCGCCTGGTAGATCGCCATGAGCGGGCCGAGGCCCATCGACACGGTCGGGAACTGCCAGAAGTCGGGCATGAGCCACGGGTGCGGGT
>JAVHXX010000140.1 GCA_031119595.1 Patulibacter sp.
GCCCCTTGAACGGCGGGAGCAGGAGGCGGCGCTGCTCGAGGTGGATGCCCTCGTCGATGCCGAGGAGGGAGTTCCGACCGAGGATCGCCCGCAGCGGGCTCTGGTCACCGGCGTGGAGGATCGTCGGATCCTCCTTGAAGACCGTCTTGATCAGGTCGGGGTCCGACACGACCACGAGCCGCTTGAAGCCGGCGATGTTCAGGGAGAAGATCTCGCCGTAGCGCGCACGGTTGCGGGCGAGGTACTCGCGCTGGCGGAGCAGGACGCCCGCGGTCTGCCAGGCGCCGGGTGAGGTCGGGCCCGGCGGGAGGCGGATCGGCTCGGTCGCGGTGGCGGTCCCGGTGGCGGGCGGGGCGGCGACGGCGCTCATGCGACCGCCTCCTCGGCGGCCGAGGCGTGCTCGGCGATCATCGTGGCGATGCGCGGGCGGGCGCCGGCCGGGAGGTCGTGGCCCATGCCGGCGATCGACTCGAAGCGCGCGCCCGGGATCGCGGCGGCCGTGGCCCGGCCTCCGGAGGCGTGGACCATCTTGTCGTCGGAGCCGTGGATCACGAGCGTGGGCGTGGTGATCGTGGCGAGCTCGCGGGTGCGGTTCCCGGACTTCATGATCGCCCCGAGCTGCCGGGTGACGCCGTTCGGATCGTGGCCGCGGTCGTAGGCGCGCTCCGCGCTCGCGCGGGTCTCGGCCTCGTCGAACGGGAACCCCGGCGAGCCGATGTGGCGGAACAGGGCGACGTTGCGGTCGATCGACGCCTTGCGCGACCGCGACGGCGGCTGGGCCATCCTGAACCAGGTCGAACGGGCCGGCTGGCCACTCTTCCCGTGTCCCGTGTTCGACATGATCGAGACGAGGCTGCGGACCTTCTCGGGGTGGCGCGCCGCGAGGGTCTGGGAGATCATGCCGCCCATCGACACGCCGACCACATGCACGCGCCCGAGCTCGAGGACGTCGACGAGGTTGGCGGTGTCCTGCGCCATGTCCGCGAGCACGTACTGGCTCGGGGCGAAGCGGCGACGCAGGAGCTGCACCGGACCCGGGGTGGGAACGGCCGGTCGTGTGGAGCGACCGATGTCGCGGTTGTCGAAACGGACCACGTGGAAACCGCGGCCGACGAGGTCGTCGACGAAGTCCTGCGGCCAGCTCACGAGTTGCATGCCGAGGCCGTGCACGAGCAGGAGCGTGGGGTGGGCAGGGTCGCCGTGCGATTGCACGCACAGCTCGATGCCGCGACCGACGTCGACCATGCGCTCTTGCGTCTGCTGCGGGGACTCCGTGGCCATCTCCGGTGCTCCTGTGTCCGAGCGGTACACGACTGTACCGCGGCGGTACAGCAATGTACCACGCGTCGTCGGCGGCGTCGTCAGGTGGTGGGCCGCGGGCTAGGCGGCCGCGCGGTGGGAGTCCTCAAAAGGGCCGAGGCGATCGGGCTTCGGCAGGTCGACCGGGCTCAGGAGCTCCGGGCGGTTCTCGGCCTGCACGATCGCGTTCCACTGCGGCAGCACCGCCTCGAACGCCTCGAAGACCACCGGGTCGAGCTTGGTGCCGCGATCCTCGTTCATGATCGCGATGACCTTCGACGGCGGGAGCGCCTCGCGGTACGGGCGCTCGGCGCTGAGGGCTTCGCCGACGTCGGCGACGGCGAGGATGCGGTCGTCGAGGCCGAGGTCCGAGGCGGTGAGGCCGTGCGGATAGCCGCTGCCATCGAGGCGCTCGTGATGGGTGAGGGCGAGGCGGGCCATGTCCGTGAGGACGGGGATCCGCGAGAGCACCGCGTGCCCGGCCTCGGGGTGGCCGCGGATGGCGAGCCATTCCTCGGCGTCGAGCTTGCCGGGCTTGTCGAGGATGAGGTTGGAGATGCCGAGCTTCCCGAGGTCGTGGACCTGTCCGGCGCGGTAGAGGCGGCCGGCCTCGGTTTCGCTGATGCCCATCTCCAGGGCGAGCAGCGCAGCGATCTGCGCGACGCCGCGGGAGTGGCGGGCGGTGTAGGGCGTCTTCGCGTCGACGATCTGGCCGAACGCGTCGGCGACGGCATCCAAGCGCGCGTCGTCGGCGGCGATCGCGGCGGAGCGCGGCTCGAGCGCGCGGACGTCAGGGCGGGCCAGGCCGGCCCAGAAGGTGTCGTCCGTGGCGCTGTTGGTGACGACCTTGACGAGCGTGGGATCGAACCAGTGGCCCGCCCGGGCCACGGCCATCTCGCAGGCCGCGGTGCGCCCACCGGAGACCCAGAAGATCTCGAGCGTCTGCGCGAGGCACATGATGCGGCCCAGCAGCGGGATCGCTTCACCCTTGAGGCCGTAGGGGTAGCCGCCGCCGTCCCAGTGTTCGTCGAGCGCCCGGATCGCGTGTGCGGACTTCTCGGAAAGGCCGATGCCGAGGGCGATCTGCGCGCCCCGTTCGCAGCGCAGCTCCGTGAGCTGTGCAGCGCCCGCGGCGCCGGAGGCGACGAGCGCGCGGACGCGACCGAGCTTCGTGCGCAGGCCGCCACCGGGGGCGGTGTGGCGCAGCGTATGGACGGCGGAGACGCGCTTGCTGCGGTGGTTCTGCATGCGGCGCGTGGCCTTCACGAGGCCGTCGTCGTTCGCGTAGAGCTCGGCGATCGGTGCGGCGTTGACCGAGCAGCCGGCGTCCTTGAGGAGGAGCGCGTAGTAGAGCGCGCCGCGGTCCTCTTCGGGTAGATCGATGCGTTCGGCGATCCGCATCCCGAGCAGGCAGGAGCGCTCGGCGTGGCCGGGCGGGTGCCCCTCGGTCAGGTCCAGCGCGTGCGAGAGGCCCGCGAGGACGTCGGAAAGATGGAGCTCCACGGTCATCTCATCGTCCTGGACCAACCAGATCCGCAGGGCTGTGACGGTCGATTGGACCATCGTTTGAACGTCGCTCCAGTTCGTGGTCGCACCTCTCGATGGGGCGGAATCGGCGTTCCGTGACACCTCGTGCACCGCCGGAAATTCGGGCGATCCTGCGATATAGTTGCGTTGTCAACTACTTTCTCCCGACTCGGGAGAACCCGGAGCCCGCCGTGCAGCTCGAAGGCATCCACCACATCAGCGCCATCACCGGAGACGCCCCGGCCAATGTCGACTTCTACGCCCGCGTGCTCGGCATGCGGCTCGTGAAGAAGACGGTCAATCAGGACGACCCAACCGTCTACCACCTGTTTTACGCCGATGAGGACGGCTCGCCCGGCGCCGATCTCACCTTCTTCGAATACCCGGGCGCCCGGCAGGGACGGCACGGCTCGGGGATGGTCCACACGATCGTGTTCCGCGTCGCGTCCGAGGCGGCCCTCGACTTCTGGGTCGACCGGCTCGCCGGTGAGGGGATCGAGGCGTCGAGAGACACCGGCCGCATCGTCTTCGCGGACCCAGAGGGCCTGGGCCTGGAGTTCGTGGTCGTCGAGCGCCCCGACGCGCCGCTCTCGGCCCGCTCGCTGGACGTGCCGGCGGAGTTCGCGCTGCAGGGCTTCGAGGCGGTGCGTGCGTACGCGGACGACTGGCCGCGCAGCGAGGCGCTGCTCTCGGGGCCGATGGGCCTCACCGAGATCGCCAGCCACGACTGGGAGGCTCGCGGCGAGCTGCGCGGTGGGCGGATCGTCTTCGAGGACTCCCCGGGCCGTGGCGTCCCCGGCGCCGGCACCGTGCACCACGTGGCGTGGAGCATCGGGCTCGGCGAGGAGGAGGCCTGGCAGCAGCTCATCGCCCGCACGGGGCTACGGCCGACACCCGTCATCGATCGGTTCTACTTCCGGTCGGTGTACTTCCGCGAGCCGAGCGGCATCCTCTACGAGCTCGCCACCCGCGGCCCGGGGTTCACCTCCGACGAGCCGAAGGAGACGCTCGGCGAGGCACTCTCGCTGCCGCCGAACTTCGAGGCCGTGCGCGACAGCGTGAGCCAGAAGCTGACGCCCCTCCCGGACGTCACCCAGTGGCGGCCGGCGGTGACGGCGTGAGCCTCCCCGAAGGCCGCGAGGTCGGCGACCTGGCCGGCTTTCACTACCGCTACGACCGTCCCGCGGCGTGTGATGCGCCGGGTGGCGACGGCTGGACACTCCTCCTGCTTCACGGCACCGGCGGCGACGAGACCCAGCTCACGGGGCTCGGCCGCCAGCTCCTCCAGGGCGCGGCACAGCTGTCGCCCCGGGGGAACGTGAGCGAGGGCGGCGCCCCGCGCTTCTTCGCCCGGCTCGCGCTGAACCGGTTCGACCCGGCCGAGGTTGAACGCGGCGCCGACGCCCTCGCGGGGTTCGTCCGCGCAGCCGCCGTCGAGCACGGCATCGATCTCGCCAAGACGGTCGCCGTCGGCTACTCGAACGGCGCGAACGTCGCCCTGGCCGCGATGCAGCGTCATCCCGGGTTGCTCCGTGGCGCCGTGCTGCTCCGCGCGATGCTCGTGCTCGACCCGGAGGCGGGAGACCCGCTCAACGGGGTCGACCTGCTCGCGCTCGGTGGCGAGCGCGACCCGCTCATCGACGCCACGGGCTACGCCCGGCTCGTCGAGGTCACCCGCGACCAGGGCGCGACCGTGCAGGCGCACGTCGAGCGAGGAGTCGGCCACGACCTCGGTCCGGGCGATGTCGCCACGGCGACGGCGTGGCTGAGCACGCTGACGCAGGCGACGTAGCCGCTGCGTCCCGCGCAGGCGGGGTCCGGCCGGGGCCGCTCAGAGCGGCAGCGGCAGTTGGGCCTCGTCATGGCGCGGGCGGCGCCGCTCCGTCTCGGCGGGCTCCTCGAACCCCGCAGAGCGTACGCCCAGCAGTCGCACGGGCGCGTCGATCTGCTCCCGCTCGAACAGGGTCCGAGCGAGGGAGCGGATCGCGGCCGGGTCGCGGGTGGCCCGGTCGACGGAGACGGCGCGGGTCTTCGTGGTCCAGTCGGCGAAGCGCACCTTGATGCCGACCGTGCGGCCGGCCAGGCCCTTGCGCTCGAGGTCCTGGGAGAGCTGCTCGGCGAGCCCGTCGAGGACGGCCAGGAGCCGGCCGGCGTCGGCGATGTCCTCGGGGAAGGTCGTCTCCCGGGAACACGACTTGATCGCGCGCTCGACCTGCACGGCGCTCTCGTCGATGAAGTGCGCGAGGGCATGCAGTCGCGGCCCCGAGCCCGTCCCGACCTTCGCGGTGAGTTCCTCCGGGGTGCGCCGCTGCAGGTCGCCGATGGTGAGGATGCCGAGCTCGCCGAGCCGCTCGGCGGTCCTCGGACCGATGCCCTGGAGCTTCCTGACCGAGGCGCCGGCGAACGCCTCGCAGGCCTGCTCTCGCGAGAGGGTGGCGAAGCCGCGCGGCTTGGCCGCGCCGCTCGTGGTCTTCGCGACGAGGCGGTTCGGGCCGACGCCCACGGAGATGAACATGCCCGTCTCCGCCTCCACGGCGGCGACCGCCTCCCGCATCGACGTGAGCGGTTTGTCGACGTCGGTGAGGTCGACGTAGGCCTCGTCGATCCCCGCCTGCTGGAGCACGGGAAAGCGGTCGCGCATCATGCCCCATACCTGCTGGCTGATCTCGCGATAGCGGGCCATGTCCGGAGGGAGCACGACCGCCTGCGGGCAGAGGCTGCGCGCCCGCGACATCGGCATCGCCGAATCGACACCGAAGGCGCGCGCCTCGTAACTCGCGGTGGTGACGACCGACCGCGGCCCGAGGCCGCCGACGATCAGCGGGACGCCGCGGAGATCCGGGCGCCGCAGGAGCTCGGCCGAGGCGTAGAAGGCGTCGATGTCGCAGTGGGCCACCACACGCCGACGGCCCGCCGCTTGCGCAGACGGGCCGTGTTCCTCTCGGGGGGAGTCAGAGGCGGCGGGCCGCATGACCGAAGCGTAGACGGGCGAACGGATGTTCGCACGCCCCGTGCTTCAGCGTGCGGGACCTACTTGCACTTCGCGATGCGCTCCGAGGCGCTGTCGCGGGCGACACCGTTGCTGTCGGTGACCGCCAGCTTCACGGTGAGGGTGCCGTGTTTGACGCACCGGGCGACCTTGATCTTCGTGGCGACCGTGATGCCGGCCGTGGGGTAGAGGACCGAGGTCGTGGAGACGGTGCGGCACTTCGTCTTGACGC
This sequence comes from Patulibacter sp., assembly GCA_031119595.1. Classification (GTDB taxonomy): domain Bacteria; phylum Actinomycetota; class Thermoleophilia; order Solirubrobacterales; family Solirubrobacteraceae; genus JAGIBJ01. Next base: position 6,048 of record JAVHXX010000140.1, read on the forward strand.
AGCGCACGATCTGGGCGGAGCCGGTGCCGGTCGAGCCGATGAAGGAGGACGAGAGGGTGATGACGCCGGTCTTCTTCAGGCTCGGGGCGGTGTTCAGCTTGGCCTGGAAGATGCCGATGCCCGTGCCGCCGGCCGGGGCCTTGACGGTCTTCAGGCCGGCGCCGACGACGCCGGTGGCGACCGAGCCCGAGCCCGTGGTGGTCGTGGTCGACGTGCGGGCGGTGGTCGTCGTCGGGACGTAGGTGCTGCCGGTCATGATCGAGCGGATCCACGGCACGACGGTCGTGACGCGCGTCTCGAACGAGGGGGCGAAGGCGCCGCCGGTGGCGGCGTCGCACGGGTCCGGGCCGGTGGAGGTGATGCCCCAGAGGACCGGGGAGCCGTTCGTGTCGAAGCGGACGAGCGGGCCGCCCGAGTCGCCGAAGCAGGTGGCCTGGCGGCCACCGCCGGGGAGGTAGCAGTCGGAGTACTGGCCCGAGCCGGGGTTGTACTGCTCGCAGGCGGCGGAGTTGACCTGCTCGAGGCGGCCGCTGCGGAGGGTGCCGCTGGACGTGCTGTTCGTGGCCTGCGAGCGACCGAAGCCGGCGACGTTGTCGGCCGAGCCCACCGCGTAGGAGTCGGCGGAGCGGTTCGGGTCGGGCAGGGCGAAGGGCGTCGTCGGGACCGCGGTCTGCAGCTCGATGAGCGCGACGTCCCAGGACGCGTTGGTCCAGGAGTAGCCCGGGTTGACGTACGTGTTGACCGCGCTGACGAGGTGGTCGCCGGCGTTCGAGACGGAGTTGACGTTCGCGGCGATGTAGACGTTCGCCGGGTCGATCGCGGCGGTGGCGTTGTTCGTCTGCGCGAGGCAGTGACCCGCGGTGGCGACCCAGTTGGTCGCGATGAGGGTGCCGGTGCAGAGGCGCGTGCCCTGGCCGTCGGTGGCGAACACCGCGACGGTCGCGCTCCAGCGACCCGTGGCGGAAACATCGGTCGGGCTCACGGTCGAGCCGCTGATGACGCGACCCTGCGGGTCGCTGTTCGAGGTGGAATCGCTCGACGAGTCGGCGAGGGCGGCGGTGGGGGAGAGCGCTGCGATCAGGAGCGCAGCCAGCGCCAGAGCGATTCGGCCGATCCGTGGCCTCATCGTCCGGAAGGACGAGCGGGCTCCATGCCCGTTGATGATTTCCATGGCTAACTCATCGGGTGGTTGGACCGCATGAGTTGAATCGAAAACGGACGGGCGTCCGACGAAAACCCGGTTACGTGACGGCCTGCACGGAATATTCGGAACCAGAATTCCGCTTCTTTTCCCTGCTAAACAGCGCTTTTTCCCCAAACATACGTGACGGGTGTCAAGCGGTATCGGACCGTTCCCATATGTGAACGGCCGCAAACTGTGTGCGGACGGTCCGCGGGTTCTGGTCACCTGGCCCGGGCCAGCTGGGCAGGTTCGCGCGAGACCGGCCGAGCGTGCCCGTTTCGAACGCCGATTCCGCGGCCCGCGGTGGCCTGGTGCGGTGCTCGCGGCCCGCTCGACGACGACTCGAGGGCGGTCCGAGAACGCAAAAGCCCCGCTCGGTGGCGGGGCTTTCGACCTGAGTGCGGATGAGAGGACTCGAACCTCCACGGGATTGCTCCCACACGGACCTGAACCGTGCGCGTCTACCAATTCCGCCACATCCGCATGGCAGGGCGAGCCACGATACCTGAAGCGCCCAGAACGCGACGGCTCGCGGGCAGGCCGGGACGTGTGCCGTGTGCGATCGGACGCTCAACGACCGCGCCCTCGCGCGCGCGAGGAAGGAGTCGCGGCCAACGCGCGGCCGGTAGGGGTCCTCGCCGTTGCTCCGGAGGCTGGTCGAGCGACCGCCGTTCGCCGGGGTCTGGTACGCTCATCGCCGTCCTGCCGCCATCGTCTAGGGGACTAGGACGCTGCCCTCTCACGGCGGAAACCGGGGTTCGAATCCCCGTGGCGGTACTGATCGAAGGCCTCGCGCAAGCGGGGCCTTCGTCGTTCCGGGTCCTTCCGGTGTGCGTCAGCGGTCGACGGCGACGACCGGTCGCTTGCAGTACAGCCGCAAGTGGTCGGTCACGGGCTGCGGCGCGAGGGGGAGGACCTCGACCAGGGCGAGCACGCGGCGGCTCTCCTCCACGCTCAGTCGGCGCTCGGTGGTGAGGCGCGCGCAGAAGCGCGCGGCGGAGCGGTCGTAGCGGGTGTCCTGCTGCTCGGCCATGAGCGAGATGACCTCGAGCGCGTCGTCGAGGTCGACCCGGGGGAGCTCGGCCATCGCCGGCACGACGATGTCGAGGTTGCGGCTGCGGAGGGCTCGTCGAAAACGCGTGTACGGCGAGCCCTGCGATGTCATGGGGACATCGTATACGAACAGGTGTTCGCATCGTGAGAGCGGAATTGCGCACGTTGCGGGCGGCGCCATCGCGGCCGTGGGTCCGGTCTAGATTGGCTGAGTCGCGTCGATCGGCCGGTCGCGCGCGTGGGGACGAGGCGTCGTGCGGGAGGGAACCGCGGGGCGCGGTCGAACCACTGCCTCGCGTCCCAAGGGAATCACCATGAGCACACCTGACACCACTGCCACTCCTCGTACCGGGCCGTCCGTGGTCGGCGTCGCCGCGGCGATCGTCGCGATCGCCTCGATCATCGCGGCGTTCTCGCTGGTCCGGATCGCGTCGGCCGATCACTACGCGGCGTGCGTGAACGCGCAGGTGGCGAAGTACCCGGCGATCGGTGTGTCGGCCTTCAACACGAAGACCACGGGCCCCATCAAGGTTGCCTACGACGCCGAGCGTCGCGCCGCCGTCAACAAGTGCTGACCGGTTTGACGGGGCGCTGAAGCCCTGTTTTCCGGGTCGATCGACGGTCTAGGCCGATCGGCCCCGGGGGTTCGGAGGGTGTGGGCGCTCAGGGCCCGTCAACTGGGCGCTGTGCGCTCGGACACATGTTGCTGAACGCTCGTATCGAATCAAGGCGCGTGCGAACGCGGTCGAAGGGAGAGGCAAGCTGGCCACTGCTTAGACCTCTTGCCCTCGACCGATCTCCACTGCCTGTCGCGCGCCGCGCGAATCCCGTTCGCGATGCTCGCCATCGTGCTCGCGGTCGTGGCGGTGCTGCTGGTTCCGGCACCGGGTCGCGCCGCGGATGCCGCCGCGACCGACGCGAGTTCCACGGCTGCGGTGAGCGTCGTGCGCGAGGACACCACGCGCAAGGTGCGGCTGTGTTACCGACGCAGCGCGAAGGTCGGGCAGGCCACCGTCTATCTCGCCCAGGGGGCGAACCTCGCGTGCCGTTCCGGCGACTCGAGCCTCACGCTGCGCGTGCTCGCCGGCGCCCCGGCCCAGACCTCGTCGTCGGGGTCGTCCGCCGTGCTCAGCACGCAGAGCACCACCGCGCAGACCTCGTCGGCGGGGCCGGTCGGTCCGACGGGTCCTGCCGGGCCCACGGGTGCGACCGGCGCGACCGGCGCCGCGGGTGCGACGGGCGCGGCCGGCGCCGACGGCGACCAGGGCGCGCAGGGCTTGCCGGGCCTCGCGGGGCTGACG
>JAVHXX010000141.1:0-2039 GCA_031119595.1 Patulibacter sp.
CGACGTACTTCGGCAGGAAGCCCTGCTCGATGCCGATGCGGTGGCCCTGGAGGATCGCGCGGCGCATGATGCGGCGCAGGATGTAGCCGCGGTCCTCGTTGCTGGGCACGACGCCGTCGGCGAGCAGGAACGTCATGCCGCGGGTGTGGTCGGCGAGGATCCGCAGGGCGCGGTCGTCGGGGTCCTTCGTGGCGAGCTGCTTGCCGAGCTCGATGAGCGGGGCGAACTGGTCGGTCTCGAAGACGGTGTCGACGCCCTGCTTGATGAGGGCCATCCGGTTGAGGCCGAGGCCGGTGTCGATGTTCTGCATCGGCAGTTCGGTGAGCGAGCCGTCCTCGTTCATCCGGTACTGCATGAAGACGAGGTTCCAGAACTCGAGGAAGCGCTCGCCCTCGCCGGCGGGGCGGGCGTCGTCGTCGCCCCACTCGGGGCCACGGTCGAAGTAGAGCTCCGAGCACGGGCCGCAGGGACCGGTCGGACCGGCCTGCCAGAAGTTGTCCTCGCGGTCGCAGAGGACGATCCGCTCGCGCGGCACGCCGACGGCGAGCCAGGCGTCGATCGCCTCCTGGTCGGCGCCGAGGCCGAGCTCGTCGTCGCCGCCGAACACCGTCACCCAGACCGTCTCCGGTGCGAAGCCGAGGCCGTCGGGGGACGTCGAGAACTCCCACGCACGCTCGACGGCGCCCTGCTTGAAGTAGTCGCCGATCGAGAAGTTGCCGAGCATCTCGAACATCGTGAGGTGGCGCGTGGTGACGCCGACGTTCTCGATGTCGCCGGTGCGGAAGCAGAGCTGGCAGCTCGTGAGGCGGTTGGCCGGGGGCTCGTCCTTGCCCAGGAAGTAGTCCTTGAGCGGGTGCATCCCGGCGGTGGTGAGCAGCACGCCCGGGTCGTGTGCGGCGGGCACGAGCGACGCCGAAGGACGGCGCAGGTGGCCTTGCTCAGCGAAGTAGCTGAGGAATCGCTCGCGGATCTCGTCGGACGTCACACCGGGGATTCTCACCGATCCGGCGAGATGCGTGCAGCGCGCCCGCGCCAGTGGTCCCGGCGGCGGGTGCCGTTCACCGGAAACCGCTCCGGAGCAGCGGTTCCGAGGTGGATCCGGCCGGGTGACGACCGGACCCGCCTCGGGGCGCGCGGAGGGGCACGCGCCAGCGCCGCTCGATCAGGTCTGTGGGGTGCGGGCGAGCGGGCCCGTGGGGAGCACGACGCGCCCGAAGGTCGCGTTCGTCACGACCGCGCACGAGCCGTACGCCGCGGCGATCGCCGTGAGGATGCCGAGCCAGCCACCGATCTTGACGATGTCCGGATGGGCCCCGTAGTTGCCGATCGCGAGGAGCAGGAACGTCGGCGCGAGCAACAGGAAGACGACGTTCACCGTCCGGGCCGTCGCGAACGACGGGATGATCATGTAGAAGGTGAACGCGGCCCAAGCGTAGAGGTAGAGCCCCACCGCGTGGCCGGCCTGCGCCTCCGGGATCGTCGACGCGTAGAACTGCGTGAAGGCCCAGAACGACAGCCAGAACGCGCCGTACGCCGTGAACGCCGTCGCCCCGAACGTGTTCCCGTTGCGGAACTCCCACATGCCGGCGAGCAGCTGCGCGAGCCCGCCCATCGCGAGCGCCATCCCGAACACCGCCGGCTCGACGCCGGCGTCGACGATCTTGCCGTTGACCATCGAGAGCATGAACGTCGTCAGGCCGAACGCCGCGAGCCCGAGCGCGGCCGGGTCGGCAACCGGCGGGGCCTTGGCCACCGGCGGAGGCGCAGCCGCGTTGTTCGCGCGGATCGTCGGATCGGCAGTGCTCCCCGTCGCGCGGGCAGTCGTTGGTGTTGACATCGTGGGCTCCTGAGTCGGCCTCGTCCTCCCGACTGTCCCACTTCCGGTGAATGCCGGAACGCCCATTCCGTGACGATCGACACAAAGGCACGTCCGTCCGGCCTGGGGACGTGGCGGTCGCAATTCGACCGCAACCTCCTCCACCTTCGCGGCGCGGCGGAGCCTGGGGACGTGGCGGTCGCAAAACGACCGCGATCTCCCC
>JAVHXX010000141.1:2139-9544 GCA_031119595.1 Patulibacter sp.
CGCGGCGCGGCGGAGCCTGGGGACGTGGCGGTCGCAAAACGACCGCGATCTCCCCTACCTCCGCGACGCGCCGGAGCCTGGGGACGTGGCGGTCACATTCCGACCGCGATCTCCCCAGCCTCGGCGGCGGGGCCCGCGGCTCAGCCGGGTCCGACGATCGTGCCGGTGCCCACGACGAGGTCGCCGTCGAGCAGGCACGCGGACTGTCCCGGCGCGACGCCGGCGAAGGGTTCGTCGAGGTGGAGCGTGGTGCCCTCCAGGCGGCAGGCGATGTCTCGGGCGTGGTACCGCAGCCGCACCGAGCGCACGCTCGCCTGACTGCGATGCAGGGCCACGCCGGTGAGCTCGACGACGCGCGTCTCGAGGTCCTCGGCCTCCCCCACCGTGACGGTGTTCGCGGCGGCGTCGATGGCGATCACGTACCGGACCGGCCCGCCGCCGAGTCCGAGGCCTCGCCGCTGCCCGACCGTGAAGTGGTGGGCGCCGGCATGGGCCCCGACCACCTCGCCGTCGAGGTCGACGAAGACCCCCGGCCGGTCCTCGATCTGCCCGTGACGCTGCAGAAACGCGGCCTTGCCCGTGCCGGCGAGGAAGCAGAGGTCCTGCGACTCGGGCCGCTTCGCGACGCTGATCCCGGCCTCGAGCGCGAGCGCGCGCACCTCCGGCTTCGTGAGATGACCGAGCGGGAAGCGGAGCCGGGCGATCGTCGACGGTGCGAGCCCGGCGAGCATGTAGGCCTGGTCCTTCGCCGGGTCGATCCCCGCGCGCAGGAGGCCGTCCTGCACCTGGGCGTAGTGGCCGGTCACGAGGGTGCCGGCTCCGAGACGGTCGGCGAGGGCGACCATCGCGTCGATGCGCACGTTGCCGTTGCACCTGATGCAGGGATTCGGGGTCGCGCCGGCGCGATGCCCCTCGAGATACGGCTCGACCACGCCGGCACGGAACGCATCGCGCAGATCCATGGTGAGGTGCGCGAGGCCGGCGTGATGGGCGACCGAGCGCGCGATCCGCACCGCTCCGGCCGAGCAGCACGACTTCTCGGCGTCGTTCTCGGGGCTGCGCCACAGCTCGAGCGTCACGCAGACGACCTCGCGCCCGGCACGTGCCTCGAGCACGGCCGCGACCGCACTGTCCACGCCACCGCTCAGGGCGACGAGCACGCGGTTCGGGTCGAGCTCGGAGGCCGGGCGTCGCGGCGCGGCGGCGACCGCGGCGCCGAGTGCCGTCGCGAGGGCGTCGGCCGCGAGGTCGGCCGCGTGGAACTTCCCGGGCGACAGCTCACCGAGCTCGGCGCTGATCGCGGCCGCGTCGATCCGGGCCGCGTCGAAGACGGATTCGCCCTCCGCGAGGGAGACGGCGGCGCTGGCTGCTGCCGTCGCGGCGCCGCAGCCGCTCGCGTCGAAGCCGGCGCCGGTCACGCTGCGGCCGTCGGTGGCGATCCGGATGCGGATCAGGTCGCCGCAGGCCGCGCCGCCGGCGACGCCGTCGAACGCGCCGTCCGGGTGGGCGCCGAGCCCCGTCGGGAACTGGAGGTGCTCGGCGAAGCGCTCATCGGCCACGAGCCCAGGGTACGCGCCCGCGTGGGCGCGGCGAGGACTACTTGGTCGCGGCGGCCGGCTTGATGAGGACCGCGGAGCTCGTGAGGCGGTCGAGACGGGCGGCGCTGGTGAGGCCGCCGATGACCTTCGCCTGGTTGTTCGGCGCGATCACGATCGTCGATGGGGTCTGGCCGATCGCGAGGCCCGAGAGCAAGCCGTCGTAGCGGCCGACCTGGTCCACCGGGATGAAGTACGTCTTGACCTTGCCGTGGCGCAGGTCGATCTTGTTCTTGATGACCTTGTAGAGGACCTTGTCCTCGTCACCGGTCTTCGACCAGATCAGGACGACGACGGCCTTCTGCGCGGCGAGGTCCTTCTTGATCTTCAGGATCACGCGGTCGGCGTGGGTCAGCTTGGGGGTCGCCTTGGCGGCGGTGCCGGTGGCCTTCGCCGCGGTTCCGGCGGCGGTGCCGGTCGCGGTCGACTTCGTGGCCGCGGAGGCCTTCGTGTCGGGGGTGGTGGCGGCGGTCGACTTCGTGGCCGAGGCCTTCGACGAGGCGCTGGCGGCGTCCTCGTGGCCGGACTCGCCGGTCTGCGACTCCTGCTTGTGCGCGTCGGCGGACGCGGCATCTGCCGCGGCCTTCGCCTTGCCGACCGCGGCGTACGCGGTCTGGTCGAGGGCGCTGTTGGTCTTCCCCGTCGAGCTGCTCGACGACGCGGTCGAGGCCGTGGCTGGCGTGGCGACCGGCGTGGACGTGTCGGCGTTGTTCTTCGGCTTCAGCACCGCGAACCACACGAGCACGAGCACGAGCGTTGCCGCGAGCGCGAATCGCATCGGGGGAGAGACCTGGTTCATCCCTCCATATCTCGGCTGCCCTTCGGAGAACCTGAGAGGTTTGTCGCGGCAATGCGCCGTGCGACCATCCCGGCCGGACGCCTGCCACCCGTTTCGAGGACGCGGCGCCCGGAGTTTCGTGGTGCCTCCGAGGCACCGCCCGGCCCGCGGGCCGGGGCGCGCGGTAGACCGCCGCGCCCCCGAAAGCCCTGCGTGCGCTAGCCGGCGGCCGGCGGCGCGGCGACGAGGTTGCGGAGGCCGAGTTCCTTGAGCTGGCGCTCGCCGACCGGATCCGGGGCGCCGGTGAGCGGATCTGCACCGGTGGCCGTCTTCGGGAAGGCGATCACGTCGCGGATCGAGTCGCGGCCGGCGCACGTGGCGACGATGCGGTCGATGCCGAAGGCGATGCCGCCGTGCGGCGGGGCGCCGAAGCGGAGCGCGTCGAGCAGGAACCCGAAGCGGTCGTCGGCCTCCTCCGGGCTGATCCCGAGGATCTCGAACACGCGCGACTGCACCGCGGGATCGTGGATGCGGATCGATCCGCCGCCGAGCTCGGTGCCGTCGACGACGAGGTCGTAGGCGCGCGAGCGCAGGCTGCCCGGGTCGGAGAGATCGCCGGTGGGCGCGGTGAACGGATGGTGGATCGCGTCCCAGCGGCCTTCGTCGTCGTTGTGCTCGAACATCGGGAAGTCGACGACCCAGGTGATCGAGTGCTGGCCCTCGGGGATGAGGTCGAAGTACTCCGCGAAGTGCAGGCGCAGCGCGCTGAGCACCGGCGCCGCGACCTTGGCCTGGTCGCCGACGAACACGAGCAGGTCGCCCGGGGACGCCTCGAGGACGACGTTCGCCGCGGCGGTCTTCTCCTCGCCGAGGAACTTCGCGATCGGCGAGCGCCAGGTGCCGTCCTCCTGGACGAACGCCCACGCGACGGCCTTGCCGCCATGGCGCTTGGCGATCTCGTTGAGGTTGTCGAGCTCCTTGCGCGGGAACTCGCGCTGGCCGGCGTTGATCGCGCGGACCACGCCGCCGGAGGCCAGCACCGACTCGAACACCTTGAACTCGGAGCCCGAGAGCGCGTCGGAGACGTCCTTGATCTCGAGGCCGAAGCGGAGGTCCGGGCGGTCGTTGCCGAAGCGCAGCATCGACTCGTCGTAGTTCAGGCGCGGCCACGGGGCCGGGGCCACGTCGAGCCCGCCGACCTCGAAGACCTTCGTCATGAGCCGCTCGATCTCGGCGATGACGTCGTCCTCGGTGACGAAGCTCATCTCGATGTCGAGCTGGGTGAACTCCGGCTGGCGGTCGGCGCGGAGGTCCTCGTCCCGGAAGCAGCGGGCGATCTGGTAGTACCGCTCGAGCCCGCCCACCATGAGGAGCTGCTTGAACAGCTGCGGCGACTGCGGCAGCGCGTAGAAGTTGCCGGGCGAGAAGCGGCTCGGCACGAGGAAGTCGCGGGCGCCCTCCGGCGTCGACCGGGTGAGGACGGGCGTCTCGACCTCGAGGTAGCCCTGGGCCGAGAGGTCCTCGCGCATCGCATGCGTGATCTGCGAGCGCAGGATGAGGGCGTCGCGCAGGCCGCTGCGGCGCAGGTCGACCGCGCGGTACTTCAGGCGGTTCTCCTCGGAGACCTTCGTGTCCTCGTCGACCGGGAACGGCGGCGTGTCGGCCTCGGCGAGGAGGTCGAGGCTGGTGACGCGCAGCTCGATCTCGCCCGTGGGCAGGTTCGGGTTCACGTGCTCCGCCCCACGCTTCTCGACCACGCCGGACACGCTGATGACGTGCTCGGAGCGCAGCTTCTCGGCGGCGGTGAAGATGTCGGCGCCGGCATCCGGGTCGATCACGAGCTGCAGCAGCCCGGTGCGGTCGCGGAGGTCGATGAAGATCAGACCACCATGGTCGCGGCGGCGATGCACCCAGCCGGCGACGCGGTGCTCGGTGCCCGCGGCGTCCGCATTCAGGTCGCCGTTCCAGGCGTCGCGGTACGCGTTCGCGCGCGGTGCTGGCAGACCTTGGCTCATGCGGTGGTGGCTCCTTGGGGCGTGGGATCGGAGGGTACGGAGAGGGTGAGGCGCTCGGCGAGCTCCTCGGCCGAGACGGGCGTGTCGCGCTCGCGGTCGAGCACGACGGACCCGTCGGCGAGGGCGACCGCCTTGGCGCGGGCACCGAGCTTGGCGGCGGCCTTGAGCTGGGCGTTCGTCGACCGGCCGACGAGGTCGATCTCCACGCGCAGGCCCGCGGCGCGGAGCTGCGCGGCGTACGTGAAGGCGCTGCGGCGCGCGGCCGGATCGTCCTCGGCGGCGACGAAGAGGTCGACGACGCGCGGCGCGACCTCGAGCCGGTCGCCGGCAGCGAGGAGCATGCGTTCGAAGCCGGCGGCCCAACCGGCACCGGGCGTCGCCGGACCGCCGAGCTGCTCGACGAGGCCGTCGTAGCGCCCGCCGCCACCCACGCCGCTCTGCGCGCCGAGGGCGTCGGAGGTGAACTCGAAGACGGTGCGCGTGTAGTAGTCGAGGCCGCGCACGAGGGTCGGGTCGATCTCGTACGGCACACCGACGGCGTCGAGCAGCAAGCGCACCTCGGCGAAGTGGTCGGCGTCGTCGCCCGCAAGCTCGTCGAGGAGCAGCGGCGCGGACGCCATCACGCCCTGGGTGCCCGGATCGTCGGCGTCGAAGGCGCGGAGCGGGTTCTCGTCGATACGGCTCACGACGTCCTCCGAGAGGTCGGACTCGTGCGCGCGCAGGTAGTCCTGGAGCTTCTGCCGGTACGAGGCACGGGCCTCGATCGAACCGAGGCTGCCGAGCCGCAGGCGCACGCCCTGGCAGCCGACCGCGAGCAGCAGCTGGTGCAGCAGTGCGATGAGTTCGGCGTCGACGGCTGGGGCGTCGCTGCCGAGCACCTCGGCGCCGAGTTGGGCGAACTGGCGCTGACGCCCGGCCTGGGCGCGCTCGTAGCGGAAGAACGGCCCGGAGTACCAGAGCTTCACGGGCTGCGGGAGCTTCTGCATCCCGTGCTGCACGTACGCGCGGGCGACCGACGCGGTGCCCTCGGGGCGAAGCGTGATCTCACGGCCGCCGTTGTCCTCGAAGGAGTACATCTCCTTGCGCACGATGTCCGTGGAGCCGCCGACGCCGCGCTTGAAGAGCTCGGTGCTCTCGAAGATCGGCGTATCGATGTGGCGGTAGCCCGCGGCCCCGAAGAGGTCGGCGGCGAGCTGCACGATCCGGTCGCGCTTTCCGGCTTCGTCCGGCAGGACGTCGACCGTCCCGCGCGGGGTGCTGAGTCCCTGTGCCATCGGGCCGCAGCCTACGCGTCCGCGGCGCCGCGCGTGGCCCGGCGGGTGCACCGCTGCGCGATGATGCGGGCGATGGTCCCCGGCCGACGCCTGCCCCGTCTCCCCTCCGCCCGGCCGACCCGGCGTCGGCGGCCGCCGGTCATCGCGATCCTCGGCGTCGACGGCTCGGGGAAGACCACCCAGGCGCGGCTGCTCGCCGAGCGGCTGCGGCGGGACGGCATCGGGGCGTCGTATTTCGAGAACGCCGGCGGCCGCCCGGTCACGGACTGGATCGCCCACCGCCTCGGCCGGGCCGACGGTCGCGCGCTGTTCTCCCCCACCGGGATCGTCGTGATCGAGTCGACCCTGCGGTGGCTCGCGGTCGGCCGGGCGCTCGGCCTGTCACGGGTCACCGGCCGCGTCGCCGTGATGGACCGATACGGCTACTGCCAGCAGGCGCTGATGCGCGCCCGCGGCGACCACGGCGCCGGGCTCGTGCGGCTGGCCTTCCTGCCGTTCGGGGCGCCGGACCTCGTCGTGTTCCTCGCCGTCGACGTGGCGCAAGCCCAGGAGCGCGTGGAGCTCCGCGGGTACGACCGCGAGGAGCTCGCGTATCTCGAGGCGTTCGCCGCCGCCTACGCGTCGCTCCCGGAGTCCGAGGCCTTCGTCGCGCTCGACGCGTCGGGCAGCATCGACGAGGTGCACGAGCGGATCCACGGGATCATCGCCCCGCTCCTCGGCCGCGGGCGGTAGGGCGCGCGACCCGCGCGATGCCGGGTCGACCGACGCCGCCGCCGCTCAGCGGGCGCGGCGCGCGAGGGCGGCCGCGTCGACCACCTCGGTGCGGCCGCGGCCGAGCTTCACGGCACCCTTCTCCTGCTCGGAGCGCAGGACGCGGTTCACCGTCGCCCGGCTCGTGCCGGCGAGGTCGGCGAGGTCGTCCTGGGTGAGCGGCACAAGGATCGGCTCGGCCTGGGGCTCGGCATCGGCCGGGGTCGCCGCGGACCCCGCCACCTCGAGGAGGCGACGGCGCACGCGCTTCTCCGCGGTCACGTAGTGCGCCTCGCCGAGCAGGCGGGTGAGCCGGCGGACCTGGCCACTCATCACCGCGATGAGCACCTGCGACGTCTCCGGGCGCTGGCGGCGCAGCCGGTCGAAATCCAGACGGTGGATCGACAGGGTCTCGCCACCCTCGAGGGCGCTGACCGTGGCGCTGCGGCGACCGCCCTCGCCGTCGACGAGCGCGAGCTCCCCGAACATGTCGCCCGGGGTGAGCACGGTGAGCATGACGGCGTCGCCGAGCTGGCCGATGCCGCGCACGGCGAACCTGCCCTTGTCGACGAGGTGGAGTGTGTCAGCGGGGTCGTCCTGGTGGAACACGACCTCGCCACGCGAGAAGCGGCGGCGGCGGGCGATCGCGAGGAGCTCACGCACCTCGGGCTCGGGCACCCCATCCAGCAACGGCCATCGCACGGCGCGAGCCTATCCCGCCTGGCGGCAGTGCGCCAGCCGGAACCCGGGCTCCGGAGGGCCGCCGAGGTCCGCGGGGGTTACCGGAGGAACGGGTTGCTGCGTGCCTCGGCACCCAGCGTGGTGTGGCCCATGTGGCCGGGGAGCACGATCGTCTCCGGATCGAAGCGCTGCATGAGCTCGGCGATCGACTGCAGGAGCCGCGGGTGGTCGCCACCCGGCAGGTCGGTGCGGCCGATCGAGCCCTGGAAGAGCACGTCGCCGGAGAGCAGGAACGGGTGGCCCTGAGGCGCG
>JAVHXX010000142.1:0-1668 GCA_031119595.1 Patulibacter sp.
GGCATGGGACGTTCGTGCTCTCCGAGATGGCTGGTCTTCGGAGCGGCGCCTCCCGCCTCCCGGGGACACTCGCAATCCACGAGCCGTGCCGGCACCGGCTCGTCGCGCCTCGCCGGGACCGGCGTCGCGCCTTGCCGGGTCCGCTGGGGGCGCCGTGCCGGGGGCCGGCTCTTACGGGCTCGGGGAGGATCGGTGGTCCGACGTGACCCGCTCCGCGGCGCCCCGGCGAGCATCGCCGTAGACTCATGCAGCCGATGCCTGCACCCGATCTCAGCACCCGCACGCGTTACGAACCGGCCGAGGTCGAGCCGGAGATCGCCCAGCGCTGGCTCGACGCGGACGCCTTCGCCCCGGGGCCGCCGGAGCCCGGCCAGGAGACGTATTCGATCGCGATCCCGCCGCCGAACGTCACCGGCGTCCTGCACATGGGGCACGCCCTGAACGGGTCGATCCAGGACTCGCTCGTGCGGCTGAACCGCATGCGCGGCAAGCGCACCAAGTGGACGATCGGCACCGACCACGCCGGCATCGCCACCCAGACGCAGGTCGAGAAGAAGCTCGTCCGCGAGGGGTCGTCGCGCGAGGCGATCGGCCGTGAGGCGTTCATCGTCGAGACGCAGGCGTGGCGGCAGGAGTACGGCGGCAAGATCGTCGAGCAGTTCAAGCGCATCGGCGCGTCGTGCGACTTCGACGACGAGCGCTTCACCATGGACGACGGCTACGTCCGCGCCGTGCAGAAGGTCTTCATCGAGCTGTTCGAGCAGGGGCTGATCTACCGCGACCACTACATGGTCAACTGGGATCCGGGCAGCGGCTCGGCGATCTCCGACCTCGAGGTCGAGGAGAAGGAGGGCGTCGAGGACACGCTCTACTCGATCGCGTACCGCTTCGCCGACGGTGACGGCGAGATCATCGTCGCCACGGTACGTCCGGAGACGATGTTCGGCGACGTCGCCGTCGCCGTGAACCCGGCCGACGAGCGCTTCGCCGCCGCGATCGGCCGCGAGGTCGAACTGCCCCTCTCCGGCGGCAAGACGATCCCGGTCATCGCCGACGACCACGTGAAGATCGACTTCGGCTCCGGCGCGCTGAAGATCACGCCCGGCCACGACCCGAACGACTTCGAGATCGGTCGTCGCCACGACCTCCCGGCGCCGTCGGCGATCGGCGAGGACGGTCTGCTCACCGAGCTCGCCGGCGAGTTCGCAGGCCTCACCGCCGAGGAGGCGAAGGGCAAGGTCGTGGAGGCGCTGCGCGCCGGCGGCCAGCTCCGCGCCGAGGAGGCGTACGTCCACACGGTGCCGTTCTCGCAGCGCTCGGGCGCGCGCATCGAGCCGCTCATCTCGCTCCAGTGGTTCATGCGGATGGACGAGCTCGCGAAGCCCGCGATCGATGCCGTCACGGACGGCCGCGTGCGGATCCACCCGCCGGTCCAGTCGCGCCGCTATGTCGACTGGCTGAGCGAGATCCGTCCGTGGTGCGTGAGCCGCCAGCTCTGGTGGGGCCACCAGCTGCCCGTCTACTACCGCGGCGACACCCAGAACCCGACCGAGACGTACGTCGGCATCGACCCGCCGGAGGGCGAGGGCTGGGTGCGCGACGAGGACGTCCTCGACACCTGGTTCTCCTCGGCGCTGTGGCCGTTCGCGACGCTCGGCTGGCCCGAGG
>JAVHXX010000142.1:1678-9522 GCA_031119595.1 Patulibacter sp.
CCCGGACAATCACGCCTTCGTCGCCTACGACGAAGCCGAGGCCCAGGCCGCGGCAGACGCCCATTATGGCCAGCCGACCGTGATCAAGCGCGACGAAGACGTGCTCGACACCTGGTTCTCCTCCGCGCTCTGGCCCTTCTCGACCCTGGGCTGGCCGGACTCGACCGATGACCTCGAGGCGTTCTACCCGACCTCCGTCCTCTCGACCGCGCGCGACATCCTCTTCCTGTGGGTCGCCCGCATGGTGATGCTCGGCCTGCGGTTCGCCGGTGACATCCCCTTCCAGGACGTCGTCGTGCACTCGGTGATCCAAGCTCCGGACGGCCGCCGCATGAGCAAGTCGCTCGGCACCGGCATCGACCCGCTCGACCTGATCGACGGTGGCCCGCGGCCGCCCGTCTTCAAGCAGGGCGGCGAGTTCCCCGCGTACGGCGCCGACGCGGTCCGGTTCGGGCTGCTCGCGATCTCCACCACCCAGGACGTCCGCTTCAGCGAGGACAAGGTCCAGCAGGGCCAGCAGCTCGCGAACAAGCTCTTCAACGCGACCCGCTTCGTGCTCCTGCAGATCGACGAGCTCGGGCTCGGCGAGATCGCGGCCGAGCCGAAGCCGCGCACCGACGCCGACCGCTGGATCCTCTCGCGCCTCGAGCGGGTTGCCCGGTCGACGGCCGAGGCCCTCGACGGGTTCGAGTTCGCCCGGGCGTCGCTCGGCCTCTACGACTTCGTCTACGGCGAGCTGTGCGACTGGTTCGTCGAGCTCGCCAAGCCGCGCCTGCGCGGTGGCAGCGAGGAGGAGCAGCGCGACCTCGCGGCCACGCTGCTCTTCGCGATCGACAAGACGCTGCGGGTCGCGCATCCGGTGATCCCGTTCGTGACCGAGGAGCTGTGGGGCCATCTTCCCGGCGACCGTGGCCTGCTCGTGACGGCGGCGTGGCCGGCGCTCGACGACGCCGCGCTCGACGCCGATGCCGAGGCCCGCATCGATGACCTCATCGCGACGGTCACCGCCGTCCGCGGGTGGCGTGAGCGCGTCGGGGTGAAGCCGAGCGCGATCCTGCCGGCCCGGCTCCGCAGTCCGCTCGGCGAGGAGCGCGAGGCCTCGCTGCAGGCGCTCGCGCGCATCGACCTCACCGCCGGGACCGGCGACGCCGTCGCCACCGTCACCACGGGCGGCGCCGTCGTCGACCTCCTCCCGGACGAGACCATCGACCTCGAGGCCGCCGAGCGCCGCCTCGCGGCACGCCGCGACGAGATCGCGAACGAGATCAAGCGCCTGAACGGCAAGCTGTCGAACGCGAAGTTCGTCGAGCGCGCACCCGCGGCCGTCGTGCAGGTCGAGCGCGACAAGCTCGCCGCGCTCGAGGAGCAGCTCGCGGCGCTGTGAGCCATCCCTCTGAACCCGGCCGCGGCGGTCTACGGATCGTCCGCGGCGGCGACGACGACCAGGCGGCCGCGGACTCCCCCGGCTTCGGCCGCCGCCCGGCGACGAGTCACGGCGACGAGCCGGCCATGCCGCCCGGCCGCGGCCCCGGCGGTCCGAGCCCGCTGTCGCGCGTCGCAGACATCGAGCCCCGGCACCTCGCGCCTCCGGCGCCCGGCGAGCAGTGGACCGACGCCCAGGCCGACGCCTGGCTCGCCGCGCGCGATCTCGTCGGTTGGCGGTTCGCCCTCGACCGCATCGAGAAGCTCCTCCACGAGCTCGGCGACCCACACCGTGCCGTGCCCGCGATCCACGTCGTCGGGACGAACGGCAAGTCGTCGACGACGCGCATGGTCGCCGCGCTGCTGCTCGCGCACGGCCGCCATCCGGGGGCGTTCCTCTCGCCGCACCTCGCCGACCTGCGCGAGCGGATCGAGATCGACGGCAGGCCGATCTCCGAGGAGCAGCACGTGAGCGCGGTCTCGGCCGTGGCCCGCGCGGCCACCCGTGTCGACCAGCCGGGCGACCCGGTGACGCAGTTCGAGGCGCACACCGCCAGCGCGTTCGTCGCCCTCGCGGAGGCCTCGTGCGACGTCTACGTGATCGAGGCCGGGCTCGGCGGACGCCTCGACGCCACGAACGTCCTCGATGCGCCCGTCGTCGCCCTGACCTCGGTCGACCTCGACCACACGGCGCTCCTCGGCGACACGATCGCCGAGATCACCGCGGAGAAGGTCGCCGTCGTCACCGAGGGCGCCACGCTCGTCCTCGGCGCGACGCTGTCGGAGGAGGCGATCATCGTCGCACGCGACCACGCGGCCCGGGTCGGCGCGCATGTGGTCACGGCGAAGCCGGAGCCGCTCGACCGCAAGCTCGGCGCCGGCTACCAGGCGTCGAACTTCGCCGTGGCCCGCGCCGTCTGCGAGGCGTACATGGGCGGTCTGGACCTGCGGATCGTCCGCGAGGTCGCCGCGGCGTTCACGATGCCCGCGCGCTTCGAGACGATCGGCACCGCGCCGACCACGATCCTCGACGGCGCCCACAACCCGGCCGGCGCTCGCGCGCTGGCCGCCGCCCTCGGCGAGGCCGGGTACGAACGTGGGGGAGTCGCCGTGATGAGCGTCTTCGCCGACAAGGACGCCGCCGGCATCGTCGCCGCCCTCGGCGAACGCTGCGACCGGTTCGTCCTGTGCGACTGCGGTTCGGCGCGCGCGATGCGCCCCGCCGATCTCGCCGAGGTGGTCCGTGCCACGCTTCCGGGCGCCGGTGCGACCGTGGTCGATGCCCCGCTCGAGGCGCTCGCGGCGGCCCGCGACGCGGCGGGCCGGGACGGGTTCGTGGTGATCTGTGGCACCCTGGCTCTGGCGCACGCCGTCCGAGCCCCCACGGAGACCCGCCCATGACCCCGACCCCGCGCAGCGCGCGCCCGCCGCGCGCCAAGCGTGCGAAGCGCGTCAAGAAGGCCCCGGCCGCCCCGAAGCCGCAGGCTTCCCAGACCCTCCCGGGCGGCGCCCGGCCGCACCCGCGCGCGTCGAAGCTGATCGCGGCGGTCGCGTTGATCGTCGCCCTCGACATCCTCCTGTTCTTCGCCGTCGGCTACGGCATCGGCAAGGCCATCCTGTAGCGCGGTCGCGCCACGGGGAGGAGCGCATCCGCGTCTCCGGATACCGGCCGCCGTGGGCCGGACCTTGCGGATTCGACGCGCGTCCGCCTGCGTCAGTACGCTTCGCCGGTGTTCGGCATCGGTTCCGGTCCTCTCGCGATTGCGGCCAGCCTCCTCGGGCTCGGCCTGATCTGCCTCGATCTCGCCCTCGTCTACTGGGTCTTCCGCGACGCCCGCCACCGTGTCGACGATGCCCTGCTCGTCGCCTGCGCCGTGATCGCCGCGCTCGTGTTCCCGTTCGTCGGCACGCTCATCTACGCGATCGTGCGTCCGCCGGAGTTCCTCGAGGACGCGTACGAGCGCGAGGTGTCGATCCAGGCCAACGAGGCCCTGGTGAAGACGCTCGGCGAGCTCGCCCGGAGCAACCGTGAGCTGAGCGCCCAGGTGGGGCGGCTCGAGCAGCTGATCGTCGTGCGCCGCAAGGCCAGCGGTGGCAGCGCGCGCGAGACGGCATCGCCCGGTAGCGTTCCGCCTCCGCGCCGCTAGTCGCGGACCTCGTCGCCGGTCTCAGGCCCGGCGGCTCTCCATCCTTGCGCCGCGCGCCTGCCGCGCGGCCTTCCGCATCACCGAGGAGCTCCGCCATGGCGCGCACTCTGATCCTGGTCAAGCCCGACGCGTTCGCCCGCGGTCTCACGGGCGAGATCATCCGCCGCTTCGAGGCCAAGGGCCTGAAGATCGCCGCGCTCAACTGCACCACGCTCTCCGAGGAGACCGCGAAGGCGCACTACGCCGAGCACGCCGAGCGCCCGTTCTTCGGTGAGCTCGTCTCCTTCATCACGAGCGCACCGCTCGTGTCGATGGTGCTCGAGGGCGGCGACGACACCGTGAAGGCCGCGCGCCAGATCATCGGTGCCACGAACCCGCTCGAGTCGGCCACCGGCTCGATCCGCGGCGACTTCGCCACCACCATCGGCGAGAACATGGTCCACGGCTCCGACTCCGACGAGTCCGCCGCCCGCGAGATCGGGATCTTCTTCCCGACCCTCGCCGCCTAGCGAGACCCTGAGGCGCAGCGATGCTGGCGATGTTCGACAGGAACACCTCGCCGGCACCGCTGCGCGTGTCTGCGGGAGGCCTGCTCGTGAAGCCGGTGCTCGCGAGCGCCTCCCCGCAGCGCACGGCGATCCTCGACCAGCTCGGGATCCCACACGTCGTCGTGCCGGCGCACATCGACGAGATCATGGACGGCGATCCCCGTCAGGTCGCCGAGCAGAACGCCCGCAACAAGGCCCACCACGTCGCGAAGCAGCATCGGTTCGTCCCGGTGATCGGCTCGGACACGATCGTCGTGCTCGAGAGCGGCGAGATCCTCGGCAAGCCGAAGGACCTCGACGACGCCCGGGCGATGCTCGGTCGCCTGCTCGGCGCCACACACACGGTGATCAGCGGCCTGGCCATCGCCGGCCCGGGCAACACCCAGACCCGGAGCGGCGTCGCGGAGACCACCGTGAGCATGCGCACGCTCTCGGCCGAGGCGATCGACCGGCATCTGGCGCACGGGGAGTGGGAAGGACGTGCCGGTGCGTACGCCATCCAGGGCCGCGGTGCAGGCCTCGTGACCGAGATCCGGGGCGATTACGCCAACGTCGTCGGGCTTCCGGTCGCGCTGCTCGCCGAGCTGGCCCCCGATCTCCTCGATCGAGCGCCCCGCAAGGGAACGTCCGCCCCGGGCGCTAACGCCGAGTAGACTCCGCGACTTCCCGCCCGGGACCCTCCCTCGCACCCGGCGGCGTTCTCACCTGCTCATGGGCATCTTCGACAACCTCACCGGATTCGGTGGCCGAGACATGGCCGTCGACCTCGGCACCGCCAACACCCTCGTCTACGTCCGCGGCCGCGGCATCGTGCTCTCGGAGCCCTCCGTGGTCGCGATCGACTCCCGCTCGGGAGAGGTCCACGCGGTCGGCATCGAGGCCAAGCGCATGCTCGGCCGCACGCCGGGCACGATCCAGGCGATCCGTCCGCTCAAGGACGGCGTCATCGCCGACTTCGACGTGACGGAGGAGATGCTCCGTCACTTCATCCAGAAGGTCCACCAGAACCGCTGGGCCCACCCGCGCGTGGTGGTCTGCGTGCCGTCCGGGGTCACCGGCGTCGAGAAGCGCGCGGTCGAGGAGGCCACACTCTCGGCCGGCGCCCGTCAGGCCTACCTCATCGAGGAGCCGATGGCCGCGGCGATCGGCTCCGGCCTGCCCGTCGGCGAGCCGACCGGCTCGATGATCGTCGACATCGGCGGCGGCACCAGCGAGGTCGCCGTGATCTCGCTCGGTGGCATCGTCGTGAGCCAGTCGATCCGCGTCGGCGGCGACGAGCTCGACGAGGCGATCATCAACTACGCCAAGCGCGAGTACAAACTGCTCATCGGGCAGCAGACGGCCGAGGAGCTCAAGCTCGAGATCGGCTCCGCCTACCCGATGGAGGAGGAGCTCCAGGCGGAGATCCGCGGCCGCGACATGGTCACGGGCCTCCCGAAGACGATCGTGCTCACCTCGGAGGAGATCCGGCGCGCGATCGACGAACCGCTCTCACAGATCCTGGGCGCCGTTCGTGAGACCCTGGACAGGACCCCGCCCGAGCTGGCGTCCGACATCATGGATCGTGGGATCATGCTCGCAGGCGGTGGAGCACTGCTCCACGGGCTCGACGAGCGGTTGCGTCAGGAGACGCAGATGCCGTGCCATCTCGCGGAGAGCCCGCTCACCTGCGTCGCGGTCGGTTCCGGCCGGTCGCTCGAGGAGTTCGAGGCCATCCACCGCAGCAACCGCCCGAGCAGTCGCGGGCAGCGTCGCCGCCGCTACTAGCCCCGAACGCCTCATGAAGTCCGCGGCGCCTCACCACACCCCTTCAGAGACCTTCCACCCTTGCCAGACGAGAAGACATTCCGTCGCCGCCGAGCCGTATTCCTGCTGCTCGTCGTCGCGGCCTTCGTCCTACTGACCGGCTCGTACGTCGGTGCGTTCGGCGGCACCGAGACCGGCGTCGCCGGGATCGTCTCGCCGATCCAGGAGGGTGCCTCGAAGGTCGCCAAGCCGGGCCGCGACCTCGTCAACTGGGTCGGCGACACCTTCCGCGCCAAGGGCGACCTGAAGAAGGTCACCAAGGAACGCAACGACCTCCAGGTCGCGAACGCGAAGCTGGTCAACCTCCTCTCCGAGTCCGGCCAGCAGGACGCGCTCAACAAGATCGCCGCCGAATCCGGGTACGAGTCCTACGGCCCCGTCACCGCGCACCTCTCGGTGCAGTCCCCGTCGGCGTGGTACCGCACGATCATCATCGACAAGGGGTCCTCGGACGGCATCTCGCTGAAGGACCCGGTCGTCGCCCCGAACGGCCTCGCCGGCGTCGTCAGCCGGGTGCTCGGTGGCTCGTCGGAGGTCCGCCTCATCACCGACCCCAAGTCCGGCGTGACCGCCCGCGTCGGCGTCTCGACGAAGGCGTTCGTCGGTGAATACGGCCCGCTGGTCCCGTCGTCGGTCGGCACCGTCGGCGACCTCATCCTGCAGATCCCCCGCTCGAGCGCGCTCGCGAAGGGCCAGCCGGTGATCACCGCGGGGAGCAGTTCGTCGACCGGCGAATCGCACTTCCCGCCCGGGATCCCGATCGGGACGATCGCGAAGATCGACGGCCAGAACACGGACACCCAGACCGTCCACGTCACCGCCAGCGCCGACCTCCGCCACCTCGACGTCCTCACGGTCCTCACCGCCGTCAAGGAGCCGACGCCGTGAGCGGCAGTCCGCGCGTGCTCGACGCGTCGCGCGGTCGTGGCGGCGAGGAGGCCCAGCTCGCGCTGCGGCTCTTCGTCGTCGGACTCGTGGCCGTGCTGCTCCAGAACGGCTTCTTCTCGCCCCTGCGCCTGGTCAGCGGCACCATCGACATCCTCCCGCTCGTCGCACTGGCCGCCGGCTTCCTCGCCGGTCCCACGGGCGGTGCCGCGACCGGCTTCGGGATGGGGCTCCTCTCCGACCTGATCCTCGACATGCCGCTCGGGCTCACCTCGCTGACGCTCCTGTTGATCGGCGAGGTCGGCGGACGCATCGGCAAGGCTCGCGATCCCGAGGGGATCATCGTGCCGATGGTGACCGGTGCCGTCGTCACCTTCGCGGCGCTCGTCCTCACGGGCCTCGCCCAGATCCTCCTCGGGGCGCCGTCGGCTGCCTCCTGGGACCTCCTCCGTGAGGTGCTCACGACCTCCGCCCTGAACGGCGTCATCGCGCCGCTGATCTACCGCGCCACGCGGCGCGGGCTCCTCGGCGCGCTGCCGCGCGATCCGCGCCGTCGCCGCGCCCGCGCGACCACCACTCGCCTGTCGCCGCTGTCGACGAGCCGCGGCCAGAACGTGCACCGCCAGCGCTCCGTGAGCGGCAGCCGCGCCTCCCGGGCGCTCTCCGGCGGCTCGCGCCGCCGCAAGTCCCGCGTGGGAGGCCGGCGATGATCAGCCCCCTCGGCCGTGGTGCCACGCCCGGTGGTGGTGCCGCTCCGGCGCAGAACCAGTCGATCGCCTTCCGCGTGGCGGTGATCGGCGCGGTCCTGCTCGTGCTCTTCGGGATCGTGTTCTTCCGCCTCTGGTACCTGCAGGTGCTCTCCGGCAACTCGCTCGCCGCCGCCGCGGCCAAGAACCGCGCCCGGTCCGTGGCGATCATCGCGCCGCGTGGCGAGATCGTCGACCGGTCCGGCAAGACGCTCGTCGGCAACCGCCGTGCCCAGATCATCGAGCTCTCGCCGGGCCCGGCGGGTGCCGCGGTCTCTTATACCCATCTC
>JAVHXX010000143.1 GCA_031119595.1 Patulibacter sp.
GAGCGAGCTCTCGCCCCGCGACTCCGAGCTGCTCGTCCTGCCCGGCGCCGCGCTTTGGGACGCAGGCGGCGGCGAGGAGTTCGCCGACGCCGCGCGAGCGTTCCTCGCGGCCGGCGTCCCGGTCGCGGCGATCTGCGGTGCGACCGTCGGCCTCGCTCGCGCCGGCCTGCTCGACGACCGCCCACACACCAGCGCGGCGCTCGCCTACCTCCAGGGCGCCCCCGGCTATCGCGGCGCCGAGCAGTACCGCGACGAGCGTGCCGTCGCCGCGGACGGCCTGATCACCGCGGGTCCGGACTCGCCGGTCCAGTTCGCGGCCGCCACGCTCGTCGAGCTGGGGCTCATCGACGACGAGCTCCGTGCCGCGTACGAGGGCGTGTTCTCGTCGGCGGACGCCTCCCGCTTCCCCGAGCTGATGGCGGCGCGTGCGTGAGCGACACGCGCGACGCCACCCCGGACCGATCCGACTGGCCGGTCGCGACCCCGTCGACGCCCGAGGGGCTCGCACTGACCGAGCTGATCCTGGCGACGTTCCGGGTCCACGGACAGCTGATGGATGCGGCGCAACGGCTCGCCGCCGCCGGTGGGATCACCGCGGCGTGGTGGCAGGTCCTCGGCGGCGTCCTCGACGGCCCGCTCACCGTGGCCGGCATCGCGCGACGCATGGGGATGTCGCGGCAGGGCGTCCAGCGGGTCGCCGACCTCCTCGTGGACCGCGGCCTCGCCGAGTACCGCGACAACCCCGACCACCGTCGGTCGAGGCTCCTGGCCTGCACGGAGGCCGGCTACCACGCGGTGCGCCTCGTGTCGGTCGCCCAGCATCCCTGGGCAGCCGAGATCGGCGACACGGTCGGCGCGGATCGTCTGCGCGAGGCCACCGCCACGCTGGAGCGCCTCAGCGCCGTGCTCGACGGCTGAACGTCAGGCGGCGTCGGACGACGCGACGTCGACCCGCGACACGACGTGCGCGGGCGCGGCGGCGACCCGGTTCCGACCGCTCCGCTTGGCCTCGTAGAGGGCGGCGTCCGCGCGACGCGAGAGGTCGTCGAAGTCGAAGGTGGACCCGGGAAGCGTGGCCGCCACCCCGAAGGATCCGGTGATGCCCGCGCCGGCCACGTCGATCGTGGCGAGCGCCGCGCGCAGGGTCGTCGCGAGGGCCATCGCCTGGGCTTCGCTGGCCGGGATCACGATGAGGAATTCGTCGCCCCCGAGCCGGAACCCCCACTCGAGCGCGCGCAGGTGCGCGCGGGTGGCCTCGCCGACGGCCTGCAGGACGGCGTCTCCGGCGGCGTGACCGTAGGTGTCGTTGAGCGCCTTGAACGCGTCGACGTCGAACGCGATCACGGAGACGTCGACCGCACCGAGCGACGACTGCTTCGCGAGCTCGTCGAGCCGGGATTGCAGCGCGGCGCGGGTGAGGAGCCCGGTGAGCGGGTCGACGACGGCCTGCGTCTTGAACTCGATCGCCGAGCGCCCGGCCACGCTGCTCATGAGCGCGAACCCGGCGACGACCAGCATCGGTGGCAGGAGGAGCGCCGGCTGCGGTCCGAGGAGGTCCGGACGCGACAGCAGCCCGCCGAGCACGATCAACGTGAGCGTGATGACCGAGGCAACGAGGATCCCGCGTGAGGGGAACACGGCGGTGACGCTGATCATCATCGGGACGAACAGGACGAGCATGTACGGCTCGCCGGTCTCGACGATGAGCGCCCCGCAGAAGATGCCGAGCTGGACGGCGAACCAGGCGGCGCCGAGCGCGAGCTCGGGACGCCGGATGCGACGGATCCGCCGCTCGACGACGTGGTAGCCCACGACCGGCAGGATGGCCGGCAGCATGAGGTGCCACCCGAGCCACGGGATCGAGGCGGCGAGCGCCAGACCGATCATGCCGAGCGCGCCGTGGTGGGTCCCGGCCATCGCCCGGGCCGCCATGCGGATGTGTTCGCGCTCGAAGTCGCCACGGACCAGCCAGTTGCGGTCGTCGTGACCGAACGACACCGCCGTCGCCACGAGGGATTCGCGGTGCACCGCGGGTTCCGGCTGCCCCGCAGGGTCCGGGGCCACGACCGTGAGGGTCGTTGCCTCCGCACCGGCGGCCGCCGGGACCGTCGCGGACGCCGGCGTCTCCACGGGCTCCGGGGTGAGGGCCACGGCGACCCGGTCGCGGCCGGTGCGCTTGGCGTCGTACAGGGCGGCGTCGGCGCGCGCGAGGAGGTCCTTCACCGTGAGATGGTCGAGGGTCGAGCAGGCCACGCCGATCGACACGGTGATCGGACGGCCCTCGATCGGCGCGTCGCGCACGACGCTCCGGAGGCGCTCCCCGATCTGTTCCATCTGGTCGGTGTCGGCGCCGGCGACGAGCGCGACGAATTCCTCTCCGCCCGCGCGGTAGAGCGGCGTCAGCGGGCCGAGCTCGCTGCGCATCCGGCGGACCGTCTCCTCGAGCACGGCGTCCCCGGCGCTGTGGCCGAGTTCGTCGTTGACGGCCTTGAAGTGGTCGAGGTCGGCCATGAGCACGCCGACACGGATCGGCAGCTGGGTGCCCTCCTCCGCCAGCTCGGTGAGGCGCAGTTCGAGGGCCATGCGGTTGAGGGCCCCGGTCAGAGGATCGGTCATCGCCCGGTCACGGGACTCCACCTCGAGGCGGCGGACCATCACCGCCGGCAGGCTCACGCAGAGCAGGACGCCGAGCGGCAGGATGAGGATCGGCGGCGCATCGGCGATGCGCGACGGCGAGATGGCGAACGCCGCGCCCGCCATGCCGAGCGCCGTCCAGAGGAGGAAGGCACTGGCGAGCCGCGGCGGGAAGAGCAGGCACGCGGCGGCCGCGGGCAGGATCAGCAGGCCGAGCGCGTCGAGTCCGTAGCGGGTGGCGACGGCGAAGATCCCGACGAGCATGAGCTGCGTCCACACGAGCGACGCGACGAGCGGCAGTTCGGGTCGCCGGGGACGACGCAGGGCGGCGCCGAGCAGCGCGAAGCCGGCGACGATCGCGGCGATGAACGGCAGCACGGCGACGCCGTACGTGAACGGCGCGAGGACCGTGGCGGGCGCGAGGAGCGCGAGCGCCGGGCCGCGGGCACCACGGAGCCGGACCGCGAGTCCGAGGATGCGACCGCGCTCGTCGGCGTCGAGCGACCATCGGCGGCGGAGTGTCGTGTGGAATGCCACATACCACTCTTCGGTATCGCTCAGCCGAAAATAAGGCGCATCGACGTTCCGCCCTGCGTCGGAGCGTGTTCAATCGACGTTCGTCCGAGGCTGCACGGCCGTGATGGCGCCGAGGAGGCGTCTGCGGAGTACGTTGCCGCGCTCGCCGAATGTCCGTTGGCGGGCCGCGTAGCCGCGCTTCCCCGCCGCCGTCTCGATCGCCACCGGCGCGTATCCCAGGGCGGTGAGGTCGTAGGGCGAGGCCTGCATGTCGAGGGTGCGGATGTCGAGGGCGAGCTCGAACGCATCGGCGACGAGATCGCTCGGCATCGCCGGCGCCAGTTTGAACGCCCACCGGTAGAGGTCCATGCCAGCGTGCAGGCAACCGGGCTGCTCGAGCTCGAGCATCGTGTCGCGGCTGGGGCTGAGCGTGTTCCGTGGGAGCGCCTCGGCGGTGAAGAAGCGGGTGGCGTCGAAGTGGCTGCAGGCCAGCGTGGCGCCCTCCACGACGGCGTTCGTGCCCTCGGCGCCGAGGCGGAGGGGCCAGGTCGGATGCCGCCGCTCCTCGGGCTGCCGGTACACCATCGCCCACTCGTGCAGGCCGAAGCAGCCGGTGTGGATGGGCCGCTCGAGCGTGCGCTCGAGGATCTGCCGGATGAACGCGAGCCCACGACCTCGGACCGCGAGGAACGCGTCGACGTCGACGCTCACGGCGCCGGAGCCGGCGTCGACGTGCATGTAGGTCCACGAGGCGCACGGGTCGTCGGCGGCGCCCTCGAGGACGATCCCGGCGCCCGGGCTCCAGCGGCGCAGCTTGCCCGGGGTGTGGCCGTAGTAGTCGAACAGGAAGTCGATGACCGGGTGGCGTTCCTTGCGGTC
This sequence comes from Patulibacter sp., assembly GCA_031119595.1. Lineage (GTDB taxonomy): Bacteria > Actinomycetota > Thermoleophilia > Solirubrobacterales > Solirubrobacteraceae > JAGIBJ01. Next base: position 4,030 of record JAVHXX010000143.1, read on the forward strand.
ACGGCGGGCGAGGTGCCCCTCGGTGAGGCGCGCGATCCGCGCCTCGTGCGCGGCCGCCCGGGGCCGCCAGTCGTGCTCGGCGAGCCGCAGCATCGCTCCATGATCGCGCACGGGCGCGGACACGGGGACGGCGCCTACGCGCGGAGCTTGTAGCCGGTCGTGAAGAGCCGCAGGTTCACGGTGAACAGCGCCGCGACCGCCACCGCGAGCAGTCCGAGCGACAGCGCCACGCTCGCCTCGGTGTAGCCGAGGAACCCGTACCGGACCAGGTTGATCATGTAGTAGACGGGGTTCAGGTGGGTGAGCGTGCGGTAGGGCTCGGGCAGCAGGGCCGAGCTGTAGAACACCCCGCCGAGGAAGATCAGCGGCTGCAGGATGAACGTCTGCGCAAAGGAGACGTCGTCGAACTGCTCGGCGCGCACGCCGACGAGCACGCCGAGCTGGGAGAAGAAGAACCCGACGAGGAAGAGCGCCGCGAGCAGGACGAGCGGATGGTGCACCGGCAACGAGTGGTCGCCCGACACCGCGAACAGGGCGGTCGCACACAGGAACGTGAGCGTGGAGATGAGCAGCCCACGGAGGAACCCGCCGAGCGAGAACGCGAGCAGCAGTTCGAGCGGCGATGCCGGCGACGACAGCTGGTCGTCGATCGCCCGCTGGAACTTCTGCTGGAGGATCGACGAGGAGTTGTTCGAGAAGGCGTTGATCGCCCAGGCCATCATGATCAGGCCGGGCACGATGAAGACGACGTAGTCGTAGCCGTGGAGCGACTTCACCCGCGATCCCAGGGCCGCACCGAAGACGGAGATGTAGAGGAAGGTCTCGAGCAGCGGGGCGCCGAGCGTCTGCCGCTTGATCTTCCAGAAGCGGCTGCATTCCCGCCTCAGGAGCGAGACGAACCTGATCTGTGCCTCGGTCATGCGATGTCCTCGCCGAGGCTCGCGCGGGAGAGTTCCTTGCGGCCCACGAGCTCGAGGTAGGCATCCTCGAGCGACCCGACGCCGTACTGCTTGGCGAGGTCCGCGCTCGTGCCCTCGGCGACGATCTCGCCGCCGTTGATGAAGGCGACGCGATCGCAGAGCTGCTCGGCCTCCTCGAGGTAGTGCGTCGTGAGGAGGATCGTGGTGCCTTCCTGGTTGATCCGCTGGACGTAGTGCCACAGCTCGAGGCGCAGCTCCACGTCGACGCCGGCCGTGGGCTCGTCGAGGATGAGGAACCGCGGGCGGTGCATGAGGGCGCGCGCGAGGATCAGGCGGCGCTTCATGCCGCCGGAGAGGGTGTTGGCGCGGTCGTTGCGCTTGCCGCTGAGGGAGAACGCGTCGAGCAGCTCCGCGGCACGCTCCTTGCGGGCCTTCTTGTTCATGCCGAAGTAGCCGCCGTGGAAGTCGAGCGTCTCCTCGAGCGTGAGGAAGTGGTCGAGGTTGAGATCCTGCGGGGCGAGGCCGACCGCCTTGCGGGCCTCGGCGTAGTGCTGGACTGCGTCGTGCCCGAAGACCTCGATCGAGCCGGACGTCGGGCCCGCGAGCCCGGTCGTGCAGTGGATGAGGGTCGACTTCCCGGCGCCGTTCGGGCCGAGCAGCCCGAAGAACGCGCCCTCGGGGATGTGCAGGGAGACGCCCTTGAGCGCCTGCGTCCCCGTCGGGTACTGCTTGACGAGGTCCGTGATCGCGAGCGCAGGCGGGCCCCCGGGGGTACCGGAGGTGCTGGCCGCGTCCGTCTGGGGTTCGAACGCCATGGCCGGGGAGTATGGATCACCTGGCCCGAACGGGGCGTCCGCCTTGACTCAGGTGAGTGCGTCTGGCAGCCCGGACTCGGCCTGGGCGATGGCGTCGAGCAGCCAGCCCCGGGTGACCGGCATGACGCGCTGTCCGAGGTCGATCATGCTCGCGAACGCCGAGGGTGTGGCGCGTGACGCGGTCTCCTTCGCGAGGCGGTCGAGCTCCTCCATGTGGGCCTCGAGGTGTGCGAGCTCGCGGCGCAGGACGGTCAGCCGGTCGGCGGGTTCGAGCAGTGAGGTCAGGAAGAGCCGGAGCGACGACTCGTCGCGCACCTTCCGCACCGGTTCGGTCTCGACGAGCCACTCGCGCAGCACCTGCCTCCCGGCAGCGGTGGCGGCGAAGCTCTTGCTGTTGCGGGCGCCCTCCCCCACGACCTCGACCAGCCCTTCGTCGGACAACCGCTTCAGCTCCGGGTAGATCTGCGAGTGGCTGGCGTGCCAGGCGTAGTCGAGGGAGCGGTCGAAGATGCGGGCGAGCTCGTACCCGGTCGACGGGAACGCGGCGGTGAGGCCGAGGAGCGCGTACCGGAGCGACATCGGCCCATCGTATCGCCCGTCGGCCTTGACATGTAAAACTCGACATGTCAATTTCGGCACATGACCGCCGACGTCGCCCTCTCGCCACGCCGCCAACGCCTGCTCCTGGCGGCGATCATGTCCGGCCTGCTGCTGTCGATGCTGGACCAGACCGTGGTCGGGACGGCGCTGCCGACGATCATCCGCTCGCTCGGCGGGACCGACCTCTACGTGTGGGCGGTCACCGCCTATCTCGTGCCGGCGACCGTGTCGCTGCCGGTGTACGCGCGGCTGTCCGACCGCTACGGCCGGCGTGCGCTGCTCCTCTTCGGCATGACCCTGTTCCTGGTCGGCTCCGCCGGCGCGGCCACGTCACCCAGCATGACCGCGCTCATCGGCTGGCGTGCCCTCCAGGGGCTCGGGGCCGGGGCGCTCGAGGGGCTCTCCTTCATCCTCGTCGCCGACCTCTACGCCGGCAAGAACAACGCCTCCCTACAGGGCGCGATGGCCGGCCTGATGGGCGTGAGCTTCATCGCGGGGCCGCTCATCGGCGGCTTCCTCACCGACCACGTCGGCTGGCGGTCGGTGTTCCTCGTGAACCTGCCGGTCGGGCTCGCGGCGGTCGCCGTCGTCGCAAGCGTCCTCCCCGGGTCGATCGGGCGGTCGGAGGACCGCCGCACGCCGCTCGACCTCGCCGGGATCCTCCTCCTCACGCTCGCCGTCGGCCTGATGCTGTTGGGACTCAACGAGCATTCGCGGGCCGATGCCGGCGGCGGGATGCCGTCCTGGACCGTGCTGCGCACCGGCGGCTTCGTGCTCGCCGGACTCGTCCTCGTCCCGGTGTTCCTCGCCGTCGAGGCCCGGGCCGCCGCGCCGATCATGCCGCTGCGCCTGTTCACGCAGCGCGCCACCGGGGCGATGCTGGCGGCCGGGGCCACCGTCACCTTCGGACTGTTCGCGACGATCCTGCTCGTCCCGCGGTATTTCCAGGTCGTCGAGGGGATCAGCGCGACGCAGTCCGGCGTGCTCGTCTACCCGCTCATGCTCGGACTGCTGGTCGCGGTGAACGTCGGGGCGATGCTCATCATCCGGCTCTCCGACTTCCGCATCGTGTTGCTCATCGGCACGGCGCTCACGGCGCTCGGTGCGATCGGGTTCTCGACCTTCGACGCGTCGACGCCGCGCTGGCAGTCGCTCGTGTTCATGGGCCTCATGGGAGTCGGGATCGGCCCGGCCCTGTCCGGACTGCAGATCGCGATCCGTTCCCGCGTGGCGCCCTCCGACATCGGCGCCGCGATGGGCACGCTGCTCCTGCTACGGCAGGTCGGCGGGTCGATCGCGCTCGCGGCGGCCGAGACCGTCTACGCCGCCGGCCTCCATCCCGGCGTGCCGGGCTCCACGGCGACCGCCACCGGCCACGGCGTCTTCGCGATCGCGCTCGCCGGGGCGCTGCTCGCGGCGGCCGCCGTCCTGGCGGTGCCGCGCGGCGGCGCGAGGATCGTGCTCGGACCGTCACCCGGCGCCGTCGCTCCGGACCGGGCCGGGGAGCCCGCGCGCGTCGCAACCTAGGGCAAGCCGAGCATGCCGACGGCGATCTGCGTGGCGCTCAGCTGCGCTGCGCCGCGGCTTCGGCCTGCATCCGGCGCCACCGGTCGAGCCCGCTCCACATGCCCTCGAAGGGCGACGACCAGGAGTAGGCCTCGACCGCGTCCTCCCCGGCCCGCTCGGCGAGCCAGGCGCGGATCCACGCCGCCATCCCGGTGGCGTCGGTGGTGGCCGAGTACGCGGTGAAGGCGTCCAGCGCCTCGTGCATGAGTTCGAGGTGGTGCGCGGCGTCCGTGACCTGGCCGAAGTGCGAGAACGCCAGCCGGGCAGGCGCCCACGCGGCGATGGTGTCGAGTGAGTGGTGCCACGCGGGCGGGTCGATGTCCGGCGGGGGTGTCGGCGGGAACGCGGGCCCACCGTTCATGCGGATGCCGGTCACGTCGCCGGTGAAGGCCGTGCGGGTCGGTTCGTGGAGGTACGAGACGTGGTGCTGCGCGTGTCCAGGCGTGTACGCGACGGCCCAGTCGCCGATCCGCTCGCCGCCCTCGAGCACGCGCAGGTTGGCCTCGGGGACCGGGATCACCCGACCCCAGAGCTGTTCGAAATAGTCGCCGTAGACCTTCCGGGCACTCGCGAGGAGGCGCGTCGGATCGACGAGGTGCCGCGCACCACGCTCATGGACCCACACCTCGACCTCCGGCCATCGCTCGACCAGGGCACCCGTCCCGCCGGCGTGGTCGAAGTGGATGTGCGTGAGGAGGACCGCGCGTGGCGTGCGGTCGCCGACGGCGTCGACCACGCGCTCGATGGTCAGTTCGGCGCCGGGATCGACGATGACGTCGCCCATGAGATGCGCCGCGATCGCGCCGGCGTGGCCGAGGTGATGGAGGTCGACCGTGACCGGGCGGAGGTCGGAGGCGGGCGTGGTCACGGCGACCACGCTAGGCGATGCCCGGCGCTCAGCGGGCGACGGTGACGCGCGCTTCGCGCACCGCGGCGTCGACGGCGGCGATGAACTCGCCGCTCTCGACCCAGTGCTTGATCGCAAAGCTCGTCGCGACGGCACTCACGGTGAGGACCTGGTCCTGCGTGGTGACGCTGAGGCCCTTGAGCCGGGCGCCGTACGGCATCTCGATGATGAGGCGGCGCATCGCCGAGGCGACCTTGGACTGCGTCTGCCGGGTGAGCGTGCCGGTGTAGGGCACGCGGAAGTCGCAGGAGTTCGCCTTCATCTGCGCGGACGCCGCCGACGTGCGCAGGGCGAGGGGTTCCAGGGTGCCTGACGAGACGAACATCCGATGCCTGCCTTAGCCGGTGACGATGGGCCGGGGTGAGGTGCCACTCATGCCCGGAGTTCTACGGAACGGGCGCAACGCGAACGCATCCCGGGCCGGCCCCGTCCGACCGCTGGTCGAGGCCGCGTTGCGTCTGGGTTGCGCCCGGCTACCGGGCCACCGGGGCGGGCCCCGGATCCGACAACGCGACGGTCGTGTCGAGAGCCTCGCCGAGCCGGGACGACAGGTCGCCGACCGCCTCCCACCCGATCGGATCGTCGCCTCCGGTCACGTCTTCGATCTGCTGCGCGATGCGGGCCATCGAGCGCGCGCCGACCGTGAGCGACGCACCCCGGATCCGATGGGCGG
>JAVHXX010000144.1 GCA_031119595.1 Patulibacter sp.
GGTCCACTGACCCCGGGCAGGCTTTCGGCGCCCCGCCCCGAACACGCTCGCCATGGCCGGCAAGGAACTGCACCTGGAGGTCGGCGACCGCGACGTGCGCGTCAGCAGCGCCGACCGCGTGATCTTCCCCGCGACGGCGACCACCGCCGAGATCACGAAGGGCGAGATCGCCGAGTACTACGTGGCCGTCGGCGACGGCATCATGCGCGCCCTGCGCGAGCGGCCGACCACCCTCGAACGGTGGCCGAAGGGCGTGCATGAGGGCATGATCCTCTCGACCCGGGAGCGTGGTGGCGGCGACGCCTTCTACCAGAAGCGGGTCCCCAAGGGCGCCCCCGACTACCTGGAAACGGCCGAGATCAAGTTCCCCTCGGGCCGCACCGCGGACGAGATCTGCCCGACCGAACTGGCCGTGGTCGCGTGGTGCGCGCACATGGGCACGATCACCTTCCACCCGTGGCCGGTGCGCCGCGTCGACGTCGACCATCCCGACGAACTCCGCATCGACCTCGACCCCCAGCCCGGCACGGACTTCCAGGACGCGATCGCGATCGCCGCCGAGGCCCGGACCCTGCTCGGCGAGCTCGGTTACGTCGGCTTTCCGAAGACGAGCGGCGGCCGCGGCATCCACATCTACGTGCGGGTGGAGCCGAAGTGGACCTTCACCGACATGCGCCACGCGGCGATCGCGTTCGGCCGCGAGCTCGAACGGCGCCGCCCGGACGAGGTCACGACGAAATGGTGGAAGGAGGAGCGCGGCGAGAAGATCTTCATCGACTACAACCAGAACGCCCGCGACCGCACCATCGCCTCGGCGTATTCGATCCGGCCGAAGCCCGGGGCGACCGTGTCGACCCCGCTGGAGTGGGATGAGATCCCGGAGGTCACCCCGGACCTGTTCACGGTCGCGACCGTGCCCGCGCGGTTCGCGGAGCGCGGCGACCTGCACGCCGCCATCGACGACGTCCACCACGACCTCACGCCGCTGCTCGAGATGTACGAGGCCGACGAGCAGGGCGACATGCCCTACCCGCCGGACTACCCGAAGATGCCCGGCGAGCCGAAGCGGGTGCAGCCCTCCCGCGACACGGATCGCAAACAGGACTGACCGCACGGGCGCGGCGCAGCGCGCGGCCCGCCGCGCCCGGGTCCGACGGGCGCGGCGAGGGACCCGGAGCGGGCCGCGGGCTCAGCCTCCGCAGGTGACGGTCTGCGAGTACGTCTCGGCGAGCTTGCGGCCGTTGCCGTCGGTGACGGAGAACTTCACCGTGCGGGTGTGCGGCGTGCCGACCGGGAACGACACGTCGACGAGGTCGACCGGACCGCCGGGCACGAGCGACGTGCCCGGGTACGGCTCGGGCGTGGTCCAGTCGGCGTCGGCCAGGACCGTCGACCCGTTGCTCACCGTGATGTGCGCCTTCCGCGGCGGCTTGATCCAGTCCGCCGGCTGGGTGTAGATCCCGAGGAACGAGCTGCTGCTCCCGAAGCCGCAGTAGTCGAGTCCGGCGGTGTCGAGGTAGCTCGACGCGGACACGTTCTCGAGCCCGAGCAGGTTGCCGAGGAGCGGCCCGCCGGAGAGGTTCACGAGGGCAACCTGCCGGTTGAACCCGATCGCCGCGAACTGTCCGTTCCTGGAGATCGCGGTCGTCGGCTGGAAGATGCCGTTCGACGCGACGATGCTCGTCGCGAACTGGCCGCCGAAGGTCGACCAGGTCTTGCTCTGCGTGTCGAACGCCTTCGCGGGCTCCACGCCCTGCGAGCGGTCCTGGTAGCCGAGCGCCCAGGCGACCCGGCTGCCGTCCGGGGCGAGCCAGACGGGCTGGACGGCGTAGCCCTTGTCGAAGGGCACGTTCGTGGCGAACGACTTGCCGGTCCGCAGCTTGTAGGTCGTGAGGACCGTCGGCGCGGGGTAGTCGCCGCCGCGGACCGCGGTGAAGGCGGTCGAGCCGTCGGCGCTGATCATCGGCTCGGTGCCGGGGCCCGAGTACGGGTAGTCGTCGACGAGCAGCTTGCGGGTCGTGCCCTGCCAGAGCACGGCCGCGATGGTCTGCGCGACCGGGTCGAAGTCGATCGACGCGACCGTCTGGCCGTCGTCGCTGACGGAGTTCGCGCCGATGTAGCCGAGCGGCGCGATCTGGGTCCACACGCCGGTGGCGAGGTTCAGGCGGCGCAGACCCTGGTCGTCCGAGGCGATCACGAACTTGCCGTTGCCGGCCAGCTGGACCTGGGCGTACTGGCTCACCGCGAGCGTGCGGAACGGTCCGCGGCCGTCGAGCGGTCCGACGCCCCAGGCGGAGCCGCCCTGCCCCGGGATGAGCTTCTGGAACAGCCCGACCGTCTCGGTGCGATCGGCCTTGACCAGGACGCCGAACCCGGTGCCGAGATCGCGCGACCGGTTCGTGAGGGTGTTCCGGACGATCGTCGACCCCTGCACCGGGTTCGGCTGCAGGGCGCTCGGACCGAGGGTGTACGCCGCGGAGAGACCGAGGTCGCTCGCGAACACCGGCATGGGCGTCGTGAGCGTCAGTGGAACGGCGGCACCCGCGGGACCGTCGGCACGGGAGATCTGCTCGTACGCCGACGGCGCGGCGTAGGGCGAGGCCGCGGGTGCCGCGGTGGCGACGGACGGCGCACACGCGAGGGCGAGCAGACCGAGCGCCGGCAGCGCCCGACGGACGGGATGGGACTGGGGCACCGGAGGACTCCTGGGACGTGGAAGGTGCGGACGCGGCCCACGCTAAGGCGCTCCGCTGCGGAGCGCAGAACCACGTTCCAGAAGTCCTCCCGGCCGTCAGCGGCGGCGCGCCTCGGGAGCGAGCGCGGGGCTCAGCATCGGGAACTCGCCGGGGTCGACGGTCTCCCCCGGAGCGACGATCTCGTCGATGCGGTCGAGGACGTCGGCGGAGAGGACGACGTCGGCAGCCTCGAGTTGGGACTCGAGGTGCTCCATCGTGCGCGGGCCGATGATCGCCGAGGTCACCGCCGGGTGGCCGGTGACGAAGGCGAGCGCGAGCTGGATCGTGGTGAGGCCGGCCTCGTCCGCGAGCGCGCCGAGCGCATCGGCGGCGTCGAGCTTGCGCTGGTTGATCGGCAGTGACAGGTCGTACCGGTGCCCGAACCGCATCTTGCGCGCCGCCGACCCCGGACCCGCGATGTCGCGCCCCTTGCGGTACCCGCCCGACAGCCAGCCACCCGCTAGCGGCGAGTACGCGAGCACGCCGAGGCCATGGCGCTGCGCCGTCGGCAGCACGTCGTGCTCGACCGACCGGGACAGGATCGAATACGGCGGCTGCTCCGTGCGGAACCGCTCGCGGCCGCGACGCTCGGCGACCCACTGCGCCTCCACGAGCTCGGACGCCTTCACCGTCGAGTGCCCGATCGCGCGGACCTTGCCCTGGTGCACGAGGTCGCTGAGGGCGCCGAGCGTCTCGTCGATGTCGGTGCGCGGGTCGAAGCGGTGCACCTGGTAGAGATCGATCCAGTCCGTGCCGAGGCGCCGCAGCGAATCCTCGACGGCCTTCACGATCCAGCGCCGTGAGGTGCCGCCGTGGTTCGGGTCCTCGCCCATCGGCATGAAGAACTTCGTGGCGAGGACGACGTCGTCCCGGCGGCCACCGGCGAGCGCCTTCCCGACGATCGTCTCCGACTCGCCGCCCGAGTAGGCGTCGGCGGTGTCGATGAAGTTCACGCCCGCGTCGAGGGCGCGGTGGATGACGGCCACGGAGGCGTCGTGGTCCGGGTTGCCCCAGGGCCCGAACATCATCGCGCCGAGGCAGAGTTCGCTGACCGAGATGCCGGTGTGTCCGAGGATGCGCTGTCGCATGGGTGCTCCTGGCTCGCCCGCAGTCGGGGCGGCTTGTAAACTGAGAGGCCTGTCCGGATAAATCGGACACCCTCTCCACTTGCTGGAGTCAGCGTAGCGGATAGCCTGTCCGTTTCGTGCCACGTTTGCGATGACCGCCCCTCAGAACAGCCCAGCCCGTCCGCTCCGCGCCGACGCACGCCGCAACCGCGAGACCATTCTGGGCGCCGCGCGCGACGCGTTCGCCGAGGGCGGCGCCGAGATCTCGATGGCCGAGGTCGCCCGCCGCGCCGGGGTCGGCATGGCGACGCTCTACCGGAACTTCCCGAACCGTCCGGCCCTGCTCGAGGCGCTCTACCTCGGCAACATCGTCGAGCTCGCCCGCTCCGCCGACGACCTCGCGGATCTCGCGCCCGGCGAAGCGCTCACCACGTGGCTCACGCGGTTCGCGGAGTACTTTCGCGCGAAGTCGGCCCTCGCCGACGAACTCCTCAGCGCGACCGGCGGAGAGACGACGGTCTTCGCGGAGAGCCGCGCGGCGATCTTCGGCGCGGCCGGCGGCCTCCTCGAACGCGCGCAGGCCGCAGGCGAGATCCGCGCGGACATCACCCTCAATCAGGTGATGGACCTCGTCGCGGGCGTCGGCCGCATCCAGAACGACGACCCGACCTACCTCGGACAGATCCTCGCGGTCGCCCTCGACGGGCTGCGTACGCAGCGCGGGTAGCGGGCGCCCCCGCCACCGCGAGGTGGCGCGCTCCGACCCGAGGACCGGCGCTCGCCCCGTGCCCCGCGCCCGGGTGTCAGCGGCGCTCGAGCACCACGACCGGGATCTCACGGTCGGTCTTCTGCTGGTACGCGTCGTAGTCGGGCCAGGCCTCCACCATCTTGGCCCACATCGCGGGCTTCTCCTCGGGCGTCGCGACGCGCGCGTGGACCGGGAAGCGATCACCCTTCACCTGGATCTCGATGTCGGGATCGGCCTCGAGGTTGAGGAACCACGCGGGCGGCTCCGGCGCCCCACCCTTCGACGCGATCACCGTGAAGGCGTCGCCGGCCGGCTGGAAGATGAGCGCGTTCGTGCGCTCCTCGCCGGTCTTGCGGCCCTTCGTGAACAGCAGCAGGATGGTGGTCCCGTTGCGCCAGTGGTAGCCGTCCTCGCCGTCGGTGTCGAGGTACCGTTGGACGTGCGGCGGGCCGTGGAGTTCGAGTGCCGTGGTCATGGCCTCGATGCTAGTTCGACGCCGCGCCGCTCCCGGGCGGAGCCCGGGGCACCTTCGGACATGCGCCGACTGGCGCACCGGAACTCGCCTGCCGCGGCCGATCCACGAACCATGCCGGATCCGCTACGCGACGAGTCGACCCCGCCCCGGGGCGCCGCCATGAACCCGATCGATGCCGTGATCGGTGCCGGCCGCCTCTACGGCCAGCACCTCGCCGTGGTCCTGCCGGCGTTCGCGGCGCTGCAGGCGGTCAAGGCCGGCATCCTGCTCGCGCTCATCGCGCAGTTCGGGGAGAAGGGCGGTGGCAACCTCGGCTGGCTCACCTCCTCGATCCTGCTGATCGCCGTCGACGTGGCCGCGGCACGGTTCGTCGTCGACGCCCACCACGGCGACGTGCCCCGCTCGCCCATCGCCGTGATCGCGCGCATCGTGCCGATCCTGCCCCTGGCCGTCGGCGTGGGACTCGTGTCGTCATTCGTGCTGAGCATCCTCGCGGCCCCGCTGCACATGGGGGTGTCGACGCAGGCCGGGGCCTTCCCGGCGATCGCCCTCCTCACGGTGTGGCTCGACGCGCGCCGCACGAAGGGCGATCCGGCCGCGGAGTTCGGCGTGGCCATCGACACCACCCTCTCGCTCACGGGTCCGGTGATCGGCACGGCTGTGCTGCTCGCCGCCTTCCAGCTGTTCACCGTCGAACTCATCCCGGCGCTCGCCGACAGCGCCGTCGGGCGCCACGCCGCCCTCGCCCGTTGGGTGCCGGTCGAGTCGGCGGTCTCGACCTTCATCACGCCGATCGCGATGATGGCCATCGCCGGGTTCTACCTGCAGCTCCGCCACCCGGCCGAGCCGGCCCAGCCGGCCGCCCCGGCGACGCCGTGGCCGCAGCTCCCCGGCGCGCCGCCGGCCGTCTGACGGGCGCGGTGGGGAAACCCACGGGCGCCTCCGCACCGGCGCGACGCCGCGGACGCCTCGCCGGATAGCGTCGGGCGCATGAAGATCGCGGCCACGGCGGACCTCCACGGACACCTCCCCGAGGTGCCGCCGTGCGACGTCCTCGTGATCGCCGGCGACCTCACGCCGCCCACGAGCCAGGAGCCGGCCGTGCAGGCGGCGTGGCTCGACGGTCCGCTGCGCGCGTGGCTCGAGGCAGCTCCGGCCTCCCACATCGTGGCGATCGCCGGCAACCACGACTTCGTCTTCGACCGCGAGCCCGGACTCGTGCCCGCGGACCTGCCGTGGACCTACCTCCAGGACAGCGGCGCCACCATCGACGGGGTGTCGTTCTGGGGTTCGCCGTGGACGCCGTGGTTCCACGACTGGGCGTTCAACGCACCGCAGGGCGACGCCGCCGAGGTCTTCCTCGACGAGCGCTACGCCGCCGTCCCGGACCCGACCGACGTCCTCGTGATCCACGGGCCGCCTGCGGGGTACGGCGACCGCACCGCCACGGGCTTCGCCGCCGGGTCGAACGCGTTCCTGCGCCTCATCGACCGCGTGCATCCGTCGCTCGCCGTCTTCGGCCACATCCACGAGGCCCGTGGTCGGTGGAAGCGCGGGAAGCGCCAGCTCGCGAACGTCGCCGCGGTCCACCCGGACCTCACGCTCGTCGACGAGCCGTTCACGCTCTTCGAACGGTGAAGTCCGGGTGGCGGCTCCGGCCGACCGCATGCGGAGGGAGCACTCACCTAACGCCATTCGGATCGGCTTGACAACAGTGGCTCCGGAAGATGGAGTGGAGCCGTGGGTGCCCCCGTCCCATCGACCATCCGACCGTCTGGTCGCGCGCCCGGATTGCAGGTTGCCGCCGGCGTCGTGATCCCGGACGACGCGGAGCTCGGCGTCAACGTCGTCCTTCACGCGGGGGTGCAGCTCGGCGCAGGCTGCCTGATCCAGGACGGCGCGATCATCGGCAAGCGGCCGCTGCGCAACCCGACCTCGCGCGCCCCTGACGACGTCGGCGGCCGCACCGTGCTCGGCGACGGCGTGCTCGTCGGCGCCCACGCCGTGATCTGCGACGGCGCGACCGTCGACGCGGGCGCGGTCGTCGGCGACCACGTCCTGCTGCGCGAAGGCTGCCTCGTGGGCGCGGGCTGCGTGCTCGGGAACGGCGTGGCGATCGGCTTCGGGGTGTCCGTGGGCGCCGGGTCGTGGATCCGCAACAACGCCGTCCTCGCCCCGTCGACCGTCGTCGAGGAGGGCGTCTTCATCGGCGTGAACGTGAGCACCACCGACACGAACGGCATGGCGCCCGGGACCGGACTCCCCCTCGAGGGCGTGACGCTCCGCCGCGGCTGCCGGATCGGCAGCGGGGTGACCTTCCTCCCTGGCGTGGAGGTCGGTGAGGACGCGGTCGTCGGCGCCGGCTCGGTCGTCACCGCCTCGGTCCCGGCCGGGGCGACCGCGATGGGTGTCCCGGCGCGCGTGGTCCGCGCCGCGGGACGCGCGTGAGCCTCTCGGTCCTCTGCCCCACCCGCGACCCGGGCCCACGCGTGCGCGCCCTCCTCGAACCGCTCCGGGCGATCGCGGACGAGATCGTGGTCGCCGCCGACAGCACGGCCGCCGAGGAGCATCTCGGGCACTACGCCGCCGTCTCGGACCGCGTCCTGCGGTACGACCGCGGACCGCGGCACAGCTCGCTCGCGTGGCTCCACGCCCAGTGTCGCGGCGACTGGATCCTGCTCCTCGCCGGCGACGAGGTCGTCTCCGGGGATCTGCTCGACGCCTTCCCGGACCTCACCTCCCGTCGCGATGCCCAGCAGGTGTCGTTCTCGATGCGCTGGCTCTGGCCGGACACGGGTCACTGGTTGGCCGGCGCACCGTGGTTCCCCGACTTCCAGACCCGGCTCGTCCGCAACGACGCGACCCTCCGGTTCCGGGGGCGCGTCCACGAACTCGCCCGCCCGACCCAGCCGGCGAGGTTCAGCGACCTGCCGATCTGGCATCTCAGCCTGCTCACCTCGGCCGTCGACGCCCGCCGGGCGAAGGTCGCGGCGAACGTCGCCACACGCCCCGGACTGCTCGCCCCGGGCGGCGGCGAGCTCAACGCCACCTACTACCTCCCCGAAGACCACCACGGCCCCGCGCTCGCCAGGGTCCCGCCCGACGAACGCGCGCGTCGCGACGCCGTCCTGCACGCGTCCGGCGGCGCGTTGCCGTCGCCCTCGATCCCGGTCTCGGGGCGCGACCAGATCGACCCGCTGTGGGCACAGCGTGCGATCGACGCGTCGGTGCCGCTTCGATGCCGGATCGAGCTGCTCGACCCGACTCCCGTGCGGATGGTCCGCGGTCAGTCGCGGACGCTCTACGCGCGGGTGCACAACGACGGCCCGGAGCCGTGGGCCTGGGGGCTCGACGCCCTCCCCGCGTTCCGGCTCGGCGTGCGGTGGCGGGGTGACGACCTGCCCGCCGAGGGCCGCGCCGGCCTGCCGTGCGACGTGCCTGTCGATTCGGAGACGATCGTCCCGGTCCACGTGATGCCCCCGGATCGCACCGGGCGCTTCACGCTCGAGCTCGACATGGTGCTCGATCCCGTGCGCTGGTTCGGGCACGCCCTCGACGTCGCGGTCGACGTCGTCGCGTAGGGCCTCGGGTCGACGTCGGCGACGGCGCCGCCTCGCCGACCGAATCCCCCGGAAACGACCACGAGCGTGACGGCCACGGGGCCATCACGCTCGCAGCGGCGCCCCGGAGGGCGCCACGGGGCCGATGAGGTCGGGCTAGAGCGCCTTGAGGATGTCCTCGACGCGGTCCTTCGCGTCGCCGAACAGCATCTGGGTGTTGTCGCGGAAGAACAGCGGGTTCTGGACGCCCGCGTAGCCGGAGGCCATCGAGCGCTTGAACACGATGACGTTCTCGGCTTCCCACACGTGCAGCACGGGCATGCCCGCGATCGGGCTGCTCGGATCCTCGGACGCGGCCGGGTTGACCGTGTCGTTGGCGCCGATCACGAGGACCACGGAGGTGTCCGCGAAGTCGTCGTTGATCTCGTCCATCTCGAGGACGATGTCGTACGGGACCTTCGCCTCGGCCAGGAGCACGTTCATGTGGCCCGGCAGACGACCGGCGACCGGGTGGATGCCGAAGCGCACCTCGACGCCCGCGTCGCGGAGCTTGCGGGTCATGTCGGCGACGCCGTGCTGCGCCTGGGCGACGGCCATGCCGTAGCCGGGCGTGATGATCACGGACTTCGCGCCCTTGAGGAGCTCGGCGGCACCCTCGGCGTTGATCTCGCGGTGCTCGCCGTAGTCGACGTCGTCACCCGCGGGCGCCTCGATGCCGAAGCCACCCGCGATCACGGAGATGAACGAGCGGTTCATCGCCTCGCACATGATGTAGCTGAGGTACGCACCGGAGGAACCGACGAGCGCGCCGGTGATGATGAGGGCGTCGTTGTCGAGCAGGAAGCCCGCGGCCGACGCGGCCCAGCCGGAGTACGAGTTGAGCATCGAGACGACGACCGGCATGTCGCCGCCGC
>JAVHXX010000145.1:0-9229 GCA_031119595.1 Patulibacter sp.
CCGCATCCCGACGTTCGCCGAATACGACCAGTGGGCGGCGACGCTGCAGAAGATGGTCGCAAAGCAGCTCCCCGTCGCTGAAGGCCTCGACCAGCTGGCTGCGAATATCGACAAGCAGCTCAAGGATGCAGGGATCGGCGGCTAACCCTCCCAGCCGCGGCGCAGCCCGGTCCCGCGCGCTGGCGCTAGCCGCGGGAGAGCAGCCCGCCGAGGGCGACGATGCCCCCGCCGAGCAGGAAGCCGATCGCGGCGGCAGCGCCCGCGAACTCGTTCGGGTGGCGGCCGACCTGGCGGCGCCAGTCGGTCGCGAGGTTCACGCCGACGGTGAGCTCACCGACGGACTTCGCGAGATCGGCCCGGTGGGACTCGATCGAGGCGCGGATCTCTTCGGGCGTACGCTGCGGGCTCATGCGCTCCTCCTGGCTTCGGTGACGGCTTGCTGGGTGGCCTTGGCCTCGGCGATCGCCATCGTGGGCACCGGCGGCGACCCCTTCTTGAGGATCTTGAACGCGGCGTAGCCTGCGAGGGCGGCGAAGATCACGTAGAGGAACCCGGCGATCAGGAAGCCGAGGAAGATGCCTCCGCCCGTGAGCTCCCAGATGCCCCACGCGAGCGCGTCGGTGAAGAGGATGAACGCGAAGAACAGGAAGGCACCCGCGGCAACGCCGACGCCCGCGCCGACACCGAGGCTCTTGACCTTGCCACCGACCTCGGCCTTCGCGAGGGCGATCTCCTCGGACACGAGCGCCGTGACGCTCGTGGAGATGTCCTGGAGGGCCTTGGCGACCTGGGGCTCAGAGGGTTCAGCGGACAATGCGACGCACCACCATTGCGAGAGCGAAACCGACGACGAAGGCGCCGCCGATGAGAGCCTCCGGCCGGTCCTGGGCGAGACGTTCGATCTGCGCGACGATGTCGCCCCCGGTCGCATCCGAGGGAGCACCCGGCGGCGGGAGCTCCGGGTCGGCGGCGGGCTTGCCGACGGCCTCGAAGTCGCCGGTCGGCTGTTCGTCGTCTGGCGTCTTGGGAAGGGGGTCGGTCACGAGGGTTTCGCTCCTGAATCGGTCGGCCCGGCCCGTCGGGGCGGCCGCGCTGCCGTCATTCAAGCAGACGACGCGGCTGCGACCGGGCCCCCGCGGGGGCGCATCACACGACGCGCCACCATGCCCGGCACTGCCCCGCGCCCAAGCGCCCCGGTCGAGCGTGCTCGCGCCATCGCCGCGGCTCGTCGGTCAGCCGAGCAACCCGTCGCCGACCGGCCGCTCGTAGACCTCCGGCTGACGCAGCGACAACACCGGCAGCGCTTCCCGCGCCGTCGCCACGGCGCCGAGGTCGAGCTCCGCGAAGACGATGTCGGCGCCGTCCTCGTCGGCGCGCGCAAGCACGCGCCCCCACGGGTCGACGATCATCGACTGACCGCCCGACCGCGACCCGTCGGCGTGCACACCGGTCTGATTGGCCGCCACCACGAACGCCCCGAGCTCGATCGCCCGCGCACGCACGAGCACCTCCCAGTGGTCGCGCGTGGTGCGCTGCGTGAACGCGGACGGCAGCGTGATGACGTTCGCGCCGCCCGACGCCAGCGTGCGGAAGAGGTCCGGGAAGCGCAGGTCGAAGCAGATCGCCATGCCGATCGCGAACTCCGGCGCGCGGACCAGCCGGCTGACCACG
Organism: Patulibacter sp.; assembly: GCA_031119595.1. GTDB lineage: Bacteria > Actinomycetota > Thermoleophilia > Solirubrobacterales > Solirubrobacteraceae > JAGIBJ01. Next base: position 1,672 of record JAVHXX010000145.1, read on the forward strand.
GGCTCGCGCCCGTGCCGCTCGGCATCGGACTCGCGGTACCGGCGCCCGGCGACATCCGCGTCGAAGAGATGGACCTTCCGGTACGCCGCGGCGATCTCGCCGTCCGGGGTGAGGTGCAGCGACGTGTTGAAGAAGCGTTCGTCCGGGGAACCGTCGGCCCCGGGCCCGGCGACCACCCGCAGCCCACCGGCCGCCGCCACGCCCGGCCCCTCGCTGATCGAGCCGGCCACGAGGTCAATCCCGAGCTCCTCCGCGAGCCCCCGCAGACGTTCCACGAGCGGCCCGTCGATCGGCTCCGCCACCGGACGGAGCTCCTGCGCCCCGCCGATCGCCAGCCACTTCTCGGGCAGCACCACGAGCGCAGCCCCACGATCGGCCGCCTCGCGGACCGCCGCGACCGCCGCCCCGAAGTTCGCGCCGGAATCCGGACCGGCCGTGAGCTGAATCGCTGCGGCGAGCATGCCCTGACGGTACCGTGCGCGCCATGAGCGACTTCACGGCCACGATCGCGGGCGCCTACGCGACCGACCTCCCCGCCCTCGACCTCGGCCGCGCGGTCCACGAGGGCGCGGTCGTCGCGCAGGCTCCGGTGAAGTTGCCGCTGCGGATGGTCAACCGCCACGGGCTGATCGCGGGCGCCACCGGGACGGGCAAGACGAAGACGCTCCAGGGGCTCGTCGAGCAGCTGTCCGCGGCGGGCGTGCCGTCGGTCGTCGCCGACGTGAAGGGCGACCTCTCCGGCCTCCGCGACCCCGGCGCCGCCGACGGCCCCGCCCCGGCCCGCCAGGCCGAACTCGGGCTGCCGTTCGCCCCCACCGGCTACCCGGTCGAGCTGTTCTCGATCGGCGGCATCGGACCGGGTGTGCCGATCCGCGCGACCCTCTCCGACTTCGGCCCGCAGCTCCTCGGGAAGATCCTCGAGGCCAACGAGGTCCAGGAGCAGAGCCTCCAGCTGGTCTTCCACTACGCCGACACGAAGGGCCTCCCGCTCCTCGACCTCAGCGACCTGCGCGCCCTGCTCACCTTCCTGGACAGCGACGACGGCAAGCCCGAACTGGCCGGCATCGGTGGACTCTCCGCGGCGACCGTCGGCGTGCTCCTGCGGGCCATGGTCGGCCTCGAGATCGGGGGCGGCACCGAGTTCTTCGGCGAACCCCAGCTCGACATCAGCGACCTCCTGCGGGTCGCCCCGGACGGCCGCGGCATCGTGAGCTGCCTCGAGCTGCCGGCGGTCCAGGACAAGCCCGCCCTCTTCTCGACCACCCTCATGTGGATGCTCGCCGAGCTCTTCGAGACGCTCCCGGAGGTCGGCGACCTCGACAAGCCCAAGCTCGTCTTCTTCTTCGACGAGGCGCACCTCCTGTTCAAAGGCGCGACGCCGGCCTTCATCGACTCGGTCGTGCAGACCGTGCGCCTGATCCGCTCGAAGGGCGTCGGGATCTTCTTCATCACGCAGACGCCGAAGGACGTGCCCGGCGAGATCCTCGGCCAGCTCGGCAACCGGATCCAGCACGCCCTGCGCGTGTTCACCCCGGACGACGAGAAGGCCCTCAGCTCGACGGTCAAGACCTACCCGAAGAGCGAGTTCTACGACGTCGCCGAGCTGCTCACGAGCGTCGGCACGGGCGAGGCCGCCGTGACCATCCTGAGCGCCAAGGGCACCCCGACGCCGGTCGTCCACACGCGGCTCCCCGCCCCGGCCTCGCGCATGGCCCCGACCGACGACGTCGCCGCGGCGGCGGCCGCCTCCCCGCTCATGGCGAAGTACGGCACCCGCGTCGACAGCCAGAGCGCACGCGAGATGCTCTCGGCGCGGCTCGAGGAGTCGGCGCGGCTCCAAGCCGCGGAGGCCGAGCAGAAGGCACAGGCCCGCCGCGAGAAGGTCGACGGCGCCGCCGCGGCACCGGCCGCCGCCCAAGCCGCCGCGCCGGCACCGGCCGCGCCGAAGCCTGCAGCAGCCGCCAAGCACGACCACAAGAAGGCCGCCGAGGTCGCGGGCGGTGGCGCCGGCGCCGTCGGTGCGTTCCTGAAGTCGCCGCAGGGCCGCGCGCTCATCCGCGACGTGGGCCGTGGCGTGTTCGGGATGCTCAAGAAGAAGTAGTCGGGGACGGCCCGGCGCACCGCGGCCCGGCGCGCTGGCTACCACCGCGTAACCACGGCGCGACGGCAAGCCCCGTTGCACCTCTAGAGTGCGGCCCGCCTGCCCGGGCGCGCGCGTGCGCGGGTGGCTGGCAACACCCCTCCCTCTTCATTAGGAGCGCATCATGGGCGTACTCGACGACAAGGTCGCAATCATCACCGGTTCGGCTCGTGGCATCGGCCGCGCGACCGCCGAGCTGCTCGCGTCGCACGGCGCGAAGGTCGTCATCAACGACCTCGACGCCGACCTCGCCGCGCAGACCGCGTCCGAGATCGACGGCGAGACCGCGGTCTTCGGCGGCGACCTCACCAAGGGCGACGCGCCGGACCAGCTCATCAAGACCGCGATCGACGCCTGGGGCAAGATCGACATCATCGTCAACAACGCGGGCTACACCCTCGACGGTGCCGTCCACAAGATGAGCGACGAGAACTGGCAGCGGATGCTCGACATCCACCTGACCGTCCCGTTCAAGGTCATCCGCGCCGCGGCCCCCTACTACCGCGATGTCGCGAAGCAGGAGATCGCCGAGGGCAAGGAGGTCTTCCGCAAGATCATCAACGTCTCCTCCACCTCGGGCGTCTTCGGCAACGCCGCGCAGGCGAACTACGCCGCGGGCAAGGCCGGCGTCGTCGGCCTGACGAAGACCCTCGCCAAGGAGTGGGGCATGTTCAAGGTGAACGTCAACGCGGTCGCCTACGGCTTCGTCGAGACGCGCCTCACCGCCTCCAAGGGCTCCGAGGGCACCACCGGCGCCGACGTCGGCGACGGCAAGAAGGTCGACCTCGGCATGAGCGACATCGTCCGCCAGGGCGCCACCATGATGACCCCGCTCGGTCGCGGCGCCACCCCGGAGGAGGCCGCCGGCGGCGTCTTCTTCCTCGCGTCGCCGTACTCGAACTTCGTCACCGGCCAGACGCTGCTCGTCTCGGGCGGCATGTTCGGTGGCATGACCGCCTAATCGCGTCGGGCCTGCGGCCGGGGTGGGGTGACCCTCCCCGGGCTGCGGGCCCGCCTGTCCGTTTACGGCCTGGCGGCCGTAAACGGACATTCGGTCGCTGAACCGCCCTGGGAGGGGCACCCCCACCCCGCCCTCGTGCAGCGGCGCCGGCGGACGCTTCATGGAACGTGGGTGGCCGCGCTGAGATCTCGGCTCCGTTCTCCTCGGGGCCGCGCCGAGGGCGACCGCGCCGGGCACCGATGAGTTGGGCCTGTCGCGCCGGTCTACCCCGCATGGCTGACTTCATCACCGACGTGTTCATGACCCTCGACGGCTACGGCACGGGGACCGAGGGCTACTGGGGCAAGGACGGCCCGGAGCTGCGGGCCCTGCGCGAGCGGCTGATCCCGAGCGCGGACGAGACGCTCGTGATGGGCGCCGAGACCTACCGGATGATGAGCCACTTCGCCGAGGTGATGCCCGCGGCAGTGGCGCCGTTCACGGCCGCGGAGAAGATCGTGCTGTCGCGGACACTCGAGGCACCGCTCACCTGGGACAACACCACGCTCGTCCCGGAGGACGCGGTCGACGCGATCCCGCGCCTGAAGGCCGAGTCGACCAAGCCGCTGCGATGCCACGGCAGCCTCTCGCTCAACCGCGCACTGCTCGCTGCGGGCCTCGTCGACCGCCTCGAGGTCATCGTCTTCCCGATCATCAACGGCGCCACCGGCAGCAACAAGGTCTTCGACGACCTCCCGGACATCGACCTGGAACTCGTCGGGTCGGACCTGCTCGACGGCCGTACGCAGCGCCTGGTCTACGTGCCGACGGTGCGCTGAGACCGGGCGAACCGTCCGCGAACGCGGCCCGCCGCCCCGGGGGCGGACGCGGACCGCGCGGCCCGGCGGCGTCCTACCAGCGCATCATCGGCGCCGGGCGCAGCGGGTGGGTGATCGCCCGCGTCGTCGCGAGCTGCGCGATGCGGCGGTGGAAGCCCGCGCTCGGGAAGGCGGCGGCGAGGTCGCGGTAGGCAGCGCGCGGGATGCCGCTGCGACGCAGACCGAACGACAGGTCGCAGAGATCGGCGCGGCGGAACCACTCGACGACCGGGTCGCCTCGGTACGGACGCAGCTTGTGGTGCTCCAGGATCATCGTGTGCACCCTGGGCCCCCACGCCGCGAGCCCCTCGGCATCGAGATACCCCGCCGCCAACGCGATCGACGGCTCGAGGTAGTCGAAGGTGTGGTGCGTCCACACGCCGAGGTCGTGGAAGACCGCGGCGATCGCGGTCTGTTCGAGATCGTCCGCGGTGAGCTGCGGGCCCTGCGCACGGACGAGCCCGAACACGCGCCGGACGTGGTTGCCGTAGGCGACGGCGTCCCGGCCCAGCTGCGGGGCGAAGCCGGCGAGGATGCCCTCGATCCGCTGCGAGGGGCCGACGAGGCCCGGATCGGTCGGGGTCGCGTCGTCCATGTCGTCTCCCCCTCGCGTGGTGGCGCTAGGAGCGCGCTTCCTTGAGGGCGGCGTCGCGACCCTGGTCGCGGAACGCGTAGTAGAGCGCCTTGATCTCGTCGAAGATCTGGTCGGCGGCGGCCTGCGCCTGCTCCTTCGTCGGATGCTCGACCTGCTCGAAGCGGATCGGCTTGCCGTACTTCACGGTGACCGTGGGGAAGTCGCCCTTCTTCCAGTTGCGCACGTGCGAGGAGCCGAGGATCGCGGTCGGCACCACGGGAGCGCCCGTCTCGAGGGCGATCTGGCCGATGCCACGCTTGGCGGTCGGGGCGAGATCGGTGCTGCGCGAGCGGCCGCCCTCGCAGTACATGACCATCGCGCCGCCGCGGTCGAGGATGATCCGCGACGTCTCGAGGGCACGGCCGTCACGCTGGCCGCGGCGCACCGGGAAGGTGCCACCGATCCGGTAGACCTCCTGGATCCCCTTCACGAACAGCTGCGACTTCGCCATGAACTGCAGCTTCCGGCGGGTCGCCGCGCCCGCGAAGAAGTGGTCCATGTGGGAGAAGTGGTTCGGGGCGATGATCACCGGGCCGGTCTCCGGCACGTTGCCGGCGTCGATCCCGCGGATCCGGAAGAAGGTGCGCGCGTAGACGACCGTGATCACGCGGACGAGCGTGTAGACCCAGCCGGGCTTCTTGCTGTTCGTGTGCGCGTAGAACCGGTCGAAGTACTCCGACGGGCGGTCGTCCTTGTAGACCTGCTCCTTCAGCGCGACGACCTTCTCGTCGGCGGCGGTCGGAGCGGCGGGATCGGGCGTCGCAGACACCCGGCGAGCGTACCGCGGACCACCCGCGCGGTGGGTCGACCGCCGCGCCCGGGGAACGGCGCCGAGCCCGCACGACGCACAGTGATCGTCCGTCCTCGCGACGTCTTGAGCCCGCACGGCGCATCGCCGCCGGTACCCGCGATTCCCTACGACGAACGCCGAATTGCAGCCGATTCCGGAAGGCGCGCTAGCCCGCCGGGAGAAACCCAGGGCCGAGGCGCCGGGCTCCGCCGGCGCCTCACTCCCCGCTCACCACCTCGACGACACAGGACCGACTTCCATGCCCGTTCGCCGCTTCGCCGCTTCCTAGACCGCTCTCCCCGTAGGCTCCCGGCCCATGGCCGGCCAGCTGCTGCACGACACCCCCGCGACCGGCGTCCTGCGCCTGCGCATCAGCAATCCGAGCAAGCGGGGCGCCCTCGACCACCCCATCCTCGACGGCATCGCGGAGACGCTCGACCACCTCGATCCGTCGGTGCGCTGCGTGCTCCTCACGGGCGAGCCCGGCGTCTTCTCCTCGGGCTACGACATCGGCAACATTCCCGCCGACCGGTTCAAGGAGCTCGCCGAACCCCTCGTCGCGCATCCGTTCACGAGCGCGATCGAGGCCCTCGACCGGTGCGACGTCCCGGTCGTCGCCGCGCTCTCGGGCCACACCATCGGCGGCGGCCTGGAGCTCGCGATCTCCTGCGACCTGCGGGTCGCCCGCGCCGACATCAAGGTCGGCATGCCGCCCGCGAAGCTCGGCCTCGTCTACTCGCACACCGGGCTGCAGCGGTTCCTCTCGGCGATCGGCGAGCCACGCACCCGCGACCTCTTCCTGCGCGGCAAGTACATCGACGCCGCCCGCGCCGAGCAGTGGGGCCTCGTCACCGAGACCGTCGCCCTCCCGGACGACGCCGCCGGGCTCGAGAAGGACGAGAAGAACCTCGCCCACGCCGCCGCGCTCGACGAGGTCTCCGTCGGGATCGCCGCCGAGATCGCCGCGAACGCGCCGCTCTCGGTGCAGGGCAACAAGCAGGTCCTCCGCGCGCTCCTGACGGCCGACCGCGCCCTCGACCCGCAGGTCGAGGAGGAGCTCATCGAGCTGCGCAAGGCGTGCTTCCAGTCGGAGGACTTCCTCGAGGGCGTGCACGCGTTCGCCGAGCGCCGCACCCCGAACTGGCAGGGCAGGTAGGGCGGCCACGATGCGCGTCGTCACCTGGAACGTCAACTCGCTCCGCGCGCGCCTGCCGCGACTCGAGGAGCTGCTCACCCAGCACCAGCCCGACGTCGTCCTGCTGCAGGAGACGAAGGTCTCCGCCGAGCAGTTCCCGCACGAGGAGCTCGGGGCCCTCGGCTACCACGCGGCCGAGTCGAGCAGCGGCCAGTGGACGGGCGTCGCGATCCTCGCCCGCACCGACCTCCCCATCACGGACGCGACGACCCAGCTCTTCGGCAACCCGGTCCCCTCCGAGGCCCGGTGGGTCGAGGCGACCGTCGACGGGATCCGGTTCGCGAGCGTGTACGTGGTCAACGGCCGCTCGCTCGACCACGAGATGTACTTCGTGAAGCTCGAGTTCCTCGAGGCGATGGCCGCCCGCGCCGGCGACCTGAAGGGCTCCGGCCCCATGATCATCTCCGGCGACATGAACGTGTGCCCGCGCGACATCGACGTGTGGAACCCCGAAGCGATGGTCGGCCACACCCACACGAGCGCGCCCGAGCGCAAGGGCCTGCAGGCGATCCTCGACCAGGGCGACCTCGTCGACGCGCACGTGCAGCGGTACGGCGAGGACGCGCAGCAGTTCACGTGGTGGGACTACCGCGCAGGGATGTTCCACAAGAACCAGGGCCTGCGGATCGACCTCCACATGGTGAGCCGCGAGCTCGCCGGTCAGATCGCCGACGTGCGCATCCTCCGCGACCTGCGCAAGGGCAGCAAGCCGAGCGACCACGCGCCGCTCGAGCTCGAGCTCACCCGCTGAGCGACTGTCGGCGCGGGGCCGGTCGCGGCCCGGAGAACCGGACGCGATCGCCCACCACGCGATGGACCGGCGATCGGAGCGAGCCTCACCTCGACGGGCGCATACGCGCCACCTCCGGGGTGGCCACCCGGTACCTTGTGCCGATGCCGTCGCTGATCACCCGCGAAGAAGCGCTGCAGCTCGGGCAGCTCCGCGATCCCCACGAGATCGAGGCCCTCGTCGAGCGGGCG
>JAVHXX010000145.1:9239-9434 GCA_031119595.1 Patulibacter sp.
AAGGAACGCCATGCCCCCACTGATCACGCCCGACGAAGCCCTCGCCCTCGGCCACCTCACCGACGCCGCGGAGATCGAAGCGCTGGTCGAGCGCGCCTGGGAGGTGCGCCAGGAGAACTTCGGCGACTCCACCGACATGTGCTCGCTCGTCAACGCGAAGTCCGGCGGCTGCGCCGAGGACTGCGGCTTCTGCGC
>JAVHXX010000146.1 GCA_031119595.1 Patulibacter sp.
GGCCTCCTCAGCCTCGGCCACGGGCTGCTCGGCGGCCTCGGCCGCTGGCGCCTCGGTGGTCTCCGGGGTCGATTCGGCGGCCGCAGCCGTCGGCTCCTCTTCGGGAGCGCCGTCGGTGGTCGTCTCGTCGATCACGTGCTGATCTCCAGGGGCTGCGGCTTCTGCGCCACGTGCGGATGGTCGGTGCCGGCGTAGATCTTGAGCTTCGTGAGCTGCTTGCGAGCCAGGCGGTTCTTGGGGAGCATGCCCTTCACGGCGATGCGGAGGACCTCTTCGGGGCGACGCGCGAGCATCTCCTCGAGGGTGCGCGACTTCAGACCGCCCGGGAAGCCCGAGTGGCGGTAGTACTGCTTGTCGGCACGCTTGTTGCCGGTGACGGCGATCTTCTCCGCGTTGACCACGACGACGAAGTCGCCGGTGTCCACGTGAGGCGTGTAGGTGGGCTTGCGCTTACCGCGGAGGATTTCCGCGATCTGGGTGGAGAGGCGACCGAGCGTGAGGCCGGTCGCGTCGATGAGCACCCAATCGCGTTCGCGATCGTTCGAATTGGCGACGTAGGTCTTCATGAGGAAAAGGGCGCGGCCGGACGCTGAGGCGGCCTGCGCGGAACGGGAAGTGTACGAGATCCCAGCGCTGTGCGCGTTGCGCCCTTGCCTCCGCCCGGATCCTCTATAGGGTTGACCGCTCGCGGCCACCCGGCTCCGACCGGCTCGTCGCGATCGCCTCGTATGCGGTCTGTTGGTTCCCCCCACCCCAGCCGTCCCCGGACGGTCCTACGCACCCAGCCCTCCCGACGCCTCGTCGGCGCGGCCGTCGCAGCCCCGCTCCTGAGCGGGTTCGTCGCCCCTCAGGTCGCCCACGCCGACGGTGGCGTGTCGCTCACGCCCTCCGCGGCCTCGCAGGCGCGCTCGATGCTCGTGCGGAAGATCACCTGCATGTCCGGATGTTCGAGCATCGCCGCCGCCCAGCCTGGCGCCACGCTCCGGTTCCAGGGGCCGATGCTCCAGAGCGGCAAGCGCGTGGTGTACCTCGGAGGCGCGGGCACCGCCGACGACGTCGTCGCAGCGCTCCATGTGAAGAAGTCCGGCGCCGACACCGTGATCACCGCGCTCGTGCCCAAGCGCGCCGCGAGCGGCCCCGTCGCGATCGAGGTCGCCGCGGGTACGCGGTCGAAGGCCAGCGCCGAGAAGATCACGGTCCCGGTCACCGCGATGAACATCCCGGCCGCCGATCTCACGCCCATCGCCGGCACGGGTCCGTTCTTCCCGGTCCGTGGCGCCTACACCTTCGGGACCGGCGTCGCGGCCTTCGGCGGTGCGCGCCACCACCAGGGTGAGGACGTCTTCGCGAAGTGCGGCACGCCGCTCGTCGCCGCCGAGGGCGGCACGGTGATGATGAACGCGTTCCAGGCGCGGGCCGGGAACTACCTCGCGATCGACGTCGACGGCGACACGCACGACGAGGCCTACATGCACCTCAAGGATCCGGCGCTCCCGCCCGTCGGCACGCACATCGCCGCCGGCACGCCGATCGGGTTCGTCGGCGACACCGGCGATGCCGACGGCTGCCACCTGCACTTCGAGTTCTGGGTCGGCCACTGGCAGAACGTCGGCGGTCCAGGCACCGCGGTCGACCCGCTCCCGGTCCTCAAGCTGTGGGCCGCGGGCCCCGGCGCCGCCGCGGCCCGCGCCACCTCGGCCACGGCCGCCCGCGCGCAGGGCTGAACCGGTCGCGCCGGGCGGCCGGCGTCGCCCCTGCCATGCTGAGGACGTGGCGGCCCGATCGAGCACCCGACCGAACCGCGACGCGCTCCGCGCCGACTGCGAGCAGTGCTTCGGCCTGTGCTGCGTGGCGCTCCCGTTCGCGAAGACCTCGGACTTCGCCATCGACAAGTCCTTCGCCGAGCCCTGCCCGAACCTCGACGACGACTTCCGCTGCCGGATCCACACGCGCCTGCGCGAGTCCGGGTTCCGCGGCTGCACGGTGTACGAGTGCTTCGGCGCCGGCCAACGCACCTCGCAGGGCACGTTCGGCGGGACGTCCTGGCGCGAGGCGCCCGACTCGGCGATCCCGATGTTCGACACGTATTCCGTGCAGCGCGTGCTCCACGAACTCCTCTGGTACCTCGCCGAGGCGCTGGAGCGCCCGGCCGCTGAGCCCGTCGCGGTGCGCCTCGAGGCCGCCTACGACGAGACCGAGCGGCTCACCGGACTCTCCTCGGAGGCCCTGCTCGCGCTCGACGTCGAAGCCCACCGCGGACCGTTGAGCGACCTGCTCCGCGAGGCCAGCGAACTCGTCCGCGAGGACGCGCTCGTGGACTTCCGCCGCTCGAAGGGCGGCAAGAAGCCCGGACGCGGCCCGGACTTCATCGGCGCCGACCTCCGCCGCGCCGACTTCCGCGGTGCCGACCTGCGCGGCGCGTATCTGATCGCCGCCGACCTCCGTGGGGCCGACCTGCGCGTCGCGGACCTCATCGGTGCCGACCTCCGCGACGCGGACCTTGCGGGTGCGGACCTGCGCGACTCGCTCTTTCTCACGCAGACCCAGCTCAACGCGGCCAAGGGCGACGCGTCGACGGCCCTGCCGCCGACGCTGGACCGCCCCGGCCACTGGCGCTGACCTCAGGCGTTCGAACCGACCGCGTGCTTGGCGAAGTCGACGACGACCTCGTTGAACTCGGCGGCATGCGACACGTTGAAGCCGTGCGGTCCTCCCTCGACGACGTGCAGCTTGGCCCCGGGGATCGTGTCGGCGGTGCGCTTGCCTGAGACCTCGATCGGCACGATGCCGTCCGAATCACCGTGGATCACGAGCGTGGGCACCGTGATCCGGGAGAGGTCGGCGCGGAAATCCGTCTTGGAGAATGCCGCGATGCAGTCGAGGGTGCCCTTCGGCGACGCGACGGCGGCCGAGCCGAACGCGACGTGCTTGACCGCGTCCGACACGGTGCTCGTTCCGCCGGCATCCCAGAACTGGTCGACGAAGTTCTCGATGAAGGCCGCACGGTCGGTGGTCACGCCGTTCTCGAAGGACGCGATGGTGGCATCGTCGATGCCGCCGTCCGGGTTGTCGTCGGTCTTGTACAGGTACGGCGGCACCGCGCCGGCGAAGACGACCTGGGCGACACGGCCGGCGGAGTCGTTCCCGGCGTAGCGGGCGACCTCTCCACCGCCCATCGAGAAGCCGACGAGGGTCACGTCGCGCAGGTCGAGGTGCTCGATGAGCTTGCCGAGATCCGCGGTGAAGGTGTCGTAGTCGTACCCACCCCATGGACGGCTCGACTTGCCGAAGCCGCGACGGTCGTAGGTGATCACACGGAAGCCCGCGTCGATCAGGGCGGCTTTGTTGTACTCCCAGGACTGACCGTCGAGCGGCCACCCGTGGATCAGGACGACGGGGCGTCCGGCACCGTGGTCCTCGAAATACAGCTGGACATCCTGCCCGGACTCGGTGTCGACGGTGAGCAGCGGCATGGCGGTCTCCTCTCGGAAAGGTCACCACGCACGCTACGCCCGCGGCCGCGGCGGCCGTGAACGTTCCGGGAACGTCACGGGCCATCCGCGGTCAGCGGGAGTGGGTCACTCCCACTCGATGGTGCCGGGCGGCTTGCTCGTGATGTCGAGGACGACGCGGTTGACGTCCCGGAGCTCGCCCATCATGCGCGCGGCGACGCGCTCGAGCAGGTCGTACGGGAGACGGGCCCAGTCGGCGGTCATGGCGTCGTCGGAGGTGACGGCGCGGATGCCGACGGCATAGCCGTAGGTGCGTTCGTCGCCCTGCACACCGACGGTGCGGATGGCGGGGAGCACGCAGAACGACTGCCACAGTTCGCGGTAGAGGTCGGCGGCGCGGATCTCCTCCTGGAGGATCGCGTCGGCGTCGCGGAGGATCTGGAGGCGCTCCTTGGTGACTTCCTGGCCGACGATGCGGATGCCGAGGCCGGGGCCGGGGAACGGCTGGCGCCAGACGAGGCGCTCGGGGAGCCCGAGTTCGAGGCCGACGGCGCGGACCTCGTCCTTGAAGAGCGTGCGCAGCGGCTCGACCAGCTCGAACTGGAGGTCGTCCGGAAGGCCACCGACGTTGTGGTGGCTCTTGATCGTCGACGAGCCGGGCCCGCCGCCGGACTCGATGACGTCCGAGTAGAGGGTGCCCTGGACGAGGAAGTCGATGTCGCCCAGCTTGCGGGCCTCTTCCTCGAACACGCGGATGAACTCGCCGCCGATGATCTTGCGCTTGGTCTCGGGGTCGGTCTGACCGGCGAGGCGCGCGAGGAAGCGGTCTTCGGCATCCACCGCCACGAGGGGGATGTGGTACTGGTCGCGGAAGGCCTTGATGACCTGTTCGCCCTCGTTGTTGCGCATGAGGCCGTGGTCGACGAACACGCACGTGAGCTGGTCGCCGATGGCCTTGTGGACGAGGACCGCGGCGACCGACGAGTCGACACCGCCGGACAGGCCACAGATGACGTGCTTGTCGCCGACCTGCTCACGGATGCGACGCACCTGCTCGTCGACGATGTTGGCCGCCGACCAGGTGAGCGAGAGTCCGGAGATGTCCTGGAGGAACCGGCGCAGCACTGCCTGGCCGTGCGGCGTGTGCACGACCTCCGGGTGGTACTGGATGCCGTAGATCTTGCGGTCGTTGTCCTCGAGGGCGGCGACCGGGGAACTCGTCGACGAGGCGAGCGCGGTGAACCCGGGCGGCGCCTCGTAGACGGTGTCGCGGTGGCTCATCCACACGGGCTGCTCGGCCGGCAGGCCGGCGAGCAGCGTGCCCGGCTCGGTGACGGTGAGGTCCGAGCGGCCGTACTCGCCGACATCGGCACCCTGGACGTTGCCGCCGAGCGCGTGCGCCAGCAGCTGCATCCCGTAACAGATGCCGAGGACCGGGACGCCGAGCGCCAGCAGGCGCTCGTCGAGCTCCGGGGCCCCCGGTGCGTACACGGACGCGGGGCCGCCGGAGAGGATGATCGCCTGGGGCGGGTTCTGCTCGAGCTGCTCCATGCCGACGTGCGCCGGAAGCAGTTCGCTGTAGACCCCCAGCTCGCGCACGCGGCGCGCGATGAGCTGGGAGTACTGGCCGCCGAAGTCCAGGACGACGACGCGCTCCTGGGCTGCCGTGGCGAGCTCAGGAGCGTCGTCTGCCGTGGTGCTCACTAGGACTTGCCGCCCCGTGCACCCATGCCGACGCCCTGCGACGTCTGCAGCAACTTGCCTTCGGTCTGGAGCGCCGGAGCGACCATGACCTCGGCGCGGTGGAACTCCGCGATGTCCTTGTACCCGGTGGTGGCCATCGAGGTCTTCAGGCCGCCCATCAGGTTGAAGGTGCCGTCGTTCTCGTGGGCCGGACCCGTGAGGATCTCCTCGAGGGTGCCGTTCTGGACGGTCTGCACGCGGGCGCCACGCGGGAGGTCCGGGTGGAACGTCGCCATGCCCCAGTGGAAGCCGCGGCCCGGGGCCTCGTGGGCGCGGGCGAGCGGGCTACCGATCATCACGGCGTCGGCGCCGCAGGCGAACGCCTTCGAGATGTCGCCACCGGTGCGCATGCCACCGTCGGCGATGACCTGGACGTACTCACCGGTCTCGAGCATGTGCTGGAGGCGGGCCGCCGCGACGTCGGCGATGGCCGTCGCCTGGGGGACGCCGACGCCGAGCACGCCGCGCGTGGTGCAGGCCGCGCCCGGGCCGACACCGACGAGCACGCCGGCGGCGCCGGTGCGCATGAGGTGCAGACCCGCGTGGTAGCTGGCACAGCCGCCGACGACGACGGGGATGCCGACCTCGCGGATGAACTGCTTGAGGTTGAGCGGCGGACGGTCCTCGTCTTCCGAGACGTGCTCGGCCGAGACGACGGTGCCCTGGATCACGAGGATGTCGAGGCCGGCATCGAGGGCGGCCTCGTAGTGCGCGGCGACCCGCTGCGGCGTGAGCGAGGCGGCGACGACGACGCCCTGGTCCTTGATCTCCTTGATCCGCTGCGGGATCAGGTGCGGCTTGATCGGCTCCTGGTAGATGCGCTGCATCTCACGGGTGGCCTCGTCCTTCGGGAGCTTCGAGATGCGCTCGAGCTGCTCCTCGGCATCCTCGTAGCGGGTGAAGACGCCCTCGAGGTTCAGCACGGCGAGCCCGCCGAGCTTGCCGATGATCCCCGCGGTCTTCGGGGAGACGACGCCGTCCATCGCGGAGGCGAGCAGCGGGAGCTCGAAGCGGTAGTCGCCGAGCTTCCACGAGATGTCCACGTCGTCGGGGTCGCGCGTCCGACGGGAAGGGACGATCGCGATGTCGTCGAATCCATAGGCGCGTCGCGCCTTCTTGCCTCGACCGATCTCAATCTCCATGCGTGGTGCAACCCCAGGGTGGTCGAAGCGGCCCCCATCGGCGGGGCTGCTGTGAACGAACGAACGCCACGGTGTCCGGCACCGCCTGAGAGGGCAGGACCAGAACCGGACCAACGACTCTAGCAACGGTCGCGGGGGGCGAGCCTGCGCCTGCGCCCACCCTGCGATGTGCAGGGAGAACGTGGTCGTGACCGGCACGGCCCGTTGACGCGAACGGGCCGTAGCGGTATGAGCCCGCGGTTACGCGGAGGCGACGTCGGCCTGGAGCTCGGTGAGCTCGACCATCTCGTAGAGGCGCGAGACCTCTTCGGAATCGACCACGCCGGCACCGAGCCGCTGGGTCGAATCGGCGCCGCACGCGACGGCGTAGCGGAGGGCCTCGTCGTCGGGACGACCTTGGTAGCGGGCCGCGAGGAACCCGGCCAGGAAGGCGTCGCCGGAGCCGATCGGCGCGACGGCCTCACGCTGCGGGATGCGTGCGCGCCGGACCTTCACCCCGGGCCCGTCCTTGAGGGCGGCGGCGCAGCCGTCGGGCAGGGTGATGAGCGCCTCCTGCGGGCCGAGACGGCGCACCGCGGCGAGCGCATCCAGGAGTTCGTCATCGGCGTCGCCGGAGAACTCGTACCCGACGAGCTCCTCGGCCTCGCGGCGGTTCGGGGAGATGACGGTCGGGCCGGAACGGGCTGCCTGCTGGAGCACCTCGCCCTCGGCGTCGACGGCCACGACGACGCCGGTCGCCTTGAGCTCGCGCACGAGGTCGCCGTAGAGGCTGGGCTCCACCCCGCGCGGCAGCGAGCCGGCGAAGATCACGATCGCCGCCCCGGAGGCGAGGTAGAGGAGCTTGTCGCGGAAGAGTTCGACCTCGGCCTCGCTCACCTGCGGACCGCGCTCGTTGATCTCGGTCTGGATGCCGTTCGTCGGATCGAGCAGGGCGGTGTTCGTGCGGGACTCCTCTCGGATCCGGACGAAGTCGCTGAGGACCTGTTCGGCGGTGAGGGCCTCGACGATGCGCGTGCCCGTCGGGCCGCCCTGGAAGCCGGTCGCGATCACGGGCACGCCGAGTCGCTTGAGGGTGCGTGCGACGTTGACGCCCTTGCCGCCCGGCAGCGTGCCCTGCTCGACCGTGCGATGGCGACGGCCGGGCTGGAAGTTGGGGACGATCAGGGTCTTGTCGATCGCGGCGTTGAGAGTGACCGTGATGATCATGGTGCGGTGGTCCGCTCCGTCGATTCCGGCTGCGGGTGGGCGCGCCGGGTCTGGGTGGGGCGTCGGCGGGCCGGTCGGCGGGCCTTCGCGATCGTCAGCGTACCGCCGACGAGCAGGATCAGGCCACCCACGATCCCTTTCCAGTGATCCGAGCCGCTGTCGAGGAGGCTCGCGATCACGCCCTGCTTCTCGACGGCCGCGCGCGTGACGAGCGGCACCTTGTCGACGACGGCGCCGTCGACGAGGACCCGTGCGACACCCACCGCCGTGCCGGCGGCGACGGGCGCCTTCAGGCCGGGCGACATCGAGACCGGGTCGAGCGTGATCTTCGCGCCACGCGGGATCACGCGGATCAGCGCGTCCTTGGTCACGGCGGAGACCGCCGTGGCCTTGCCGCCGTCGACCGGGACGGTGGCGACCTTCTCGCCAGCGTGCACGATGGTCCGCTTCACGTACTGCTGACTGCCCCAGCGGAGGAGCCTCGCGGTGTCGGCGTCACGGGCGGCCTCACTCGGCTCGCCGAGCACCGCGGAGATGACGGTGACGCCGCCACTGGTCGCCGAGCCGACGAGCGAATAGCCCGACTCCGTCGTGTGACCGGTCTTCATGCCGTCGATCTTGCCGCCGCCGGGAACCGGGTCGCCGAGCAGGTCGTTGCGGTTGATGAGGGTGCGCGGCACGTCGCCACTCGTGAGGGTGATGCGTGGGCGCTTGACGGTCGCCCGGATGAACGGGTTCTCGTGGGCGGCGGCGCCGATCTTGGCGAGCTCGACGGCGGTCGTGTAGTGCTCGGGGCTGTCGAGGCCGATCGGGTTGGTGAAGTGCGTGCGGGTGAGGCCGAGCGCCTTCGCCTTCGCGTTCATCATCGCGACGAACTTCGCCTTCGTGCCGCCGGTGCGTTCTCCGACGGTCTCGGCGGCGTCGTTCGCGGACGGCAGCATCATCGATCGCACCAGGTCCGCGAGGGTCATCTTCTCGTGCGGGCCGAGGCCGATCTTCGTCTCGGCCGCGGTCGGGTGGTAGTCCACCGAGGTGAGCACGGTGCTGAGCGGCTTCGTGTCGAGGGCGACGAGCGCCGTCATGAGTTTCGTCGTCGAGGCCATGCCGAGTTCGCGGTTGCCGTTCTTGGCGAAGAGGACGGTGCCGGTGCTGACCTCGATGACGGCGGCTTCGGGGGCGGTGACGTCCGGCGCGGACGTCGCCGCGGCCGCAGGGCCTGCGGCGCCGATCGGCACCACCATCGCTGCGGCCACGAGCGCAGCGGTGCGGACCCGTGCGATCACCGGGCGGCCGTCCGGCGGCAGGCGTCACGAAGCTCGATCGCCGCGGCGCGCGCCGCCGTGGCGGGGTCCCCGCCCGTGGTCTCGTGGGCCCGCGCGACGGTGCGCGAGACCGTGACGAGGCCGCCGCCGAGCCCGGGACGGAACGCCGCGGCGAGTCCGTCGACGGTGCCGCCCTGCGCGCCGACGCCGGGCAGCAGGAACGGTCCGCGGGGCAGGAGGTCGCGGAGTGCGGTGACGCGCCCGGGCGCCGTGGCGCCGCAGACGGCGCCCGCGTCGGCGAGGGCGCCGCGGCCGTCGTCGAGGGCGGCGACCTGGGCGGCGACGCGCTCCCAGAGCGCCTCGCCGGTGGCGAGCGGCTGCTCCTGCAGGTCGGCCGAGCCGGGGTTCGAGGTGCGGACGAGCACGAAGATCCCGCCGCCCACCGTGCGGGCACGGTCGAGGAACGGCGCGATCGCGTCGGAGCCCATCAGGGGGTTGACGGTGACGGCGTCGGCGCCGAGTCCGGGGACGTGGCCCCAGGGCGTCCCGTGCCCGTCGAACAGCGAGGCCGCATAGGCCTCGGCGGTGACGTCGATGTCG
>JAVHXX010000147.1 GCA_031119595.1 Patulibacter sp.
TACCGCGACCGCCGCAACAAGAAGCGCGACTTCCGACGACTGTGGATCCAGCGCATCAACGCTGCCGCCCGTCTGAACGGCACCACGTACTCGAAGCTGATCCACGGCCTCAACAAGGCCGACATCACCCTCGACCGCAAGGTGCTCGCCGACCTCGCCGTGCGTGACCCCGAGACCTTTACGGCCATCGCCGAAGAGGCCAAGAAGGCCGCCGCCTGATCCAGGCTCTGGTCTTCACCTCGGTCTGAACCGACCTTTCGCACGGGCGTCGTCTCCTTCGGTGAGCGGCGCCCGTCGTCGTTTCCGGACCCGCTCCACGCCCCATTCCCGCCCGGCGGCCCTACGCTGCCCGAGCACCCTCCAACCGTGCACCCGCTCGCATGATCACCAGCCCAGACAACCTGAAGCTCAAAGAGGTCCGCCGGCTCGCCCGCCGCGCCGGCCGTGAGAAGCTGGGGTTGTTCACGGCCGAGGGCGAGGACATCGTCCTGGCCGCCCTCGACGCCGGCTGGGTCGCGCGGTCCGTGTTCGTGCCCGGGAGCGAGCCGTCGCCCATGCCGGACGTCCTCCGGCCGATCCCCGTGGAGGACGCCCTCCTCGCCGAGCACTCACAGCTCGGCTCGTCGACGCGGGCGCTGGCCGTCTACAAGCAGCAGTGGGGCGTCCCGACCGGCCCGCTGTCGGTTGCGCTGTGGGGCGTCCGCGACCCCGGCAACATCGGCACCGTCATCCGCTCCGCCGACGCCTTCGGTGCCAGCGGCGTGGTCCTCGGCCCGCGCTGCGCGGACCCGTACTCGCCCAAAGCCGTACGGGCCTCGATGGGCGCCATCTTCTCGGTCGGCGTCTCCCGCGCACAGACCCCCGCCGAGCTCATCGGCACGACCATTGCCCTGGTCGCCGAGGACGGGGAGCCGCTCCACGAGGTCGCCGGGCCGCTCGTCGCCGCCGGCGGCCCGATCACCCTGGTCGTCGGCTCCGAACGGGAAGGGCTCCCGGAGAACGTGGCGAACGCCTGCGACGTGCGCGCCACGATCCCCATGGCCCGCGACTCCGTCAACGCCGCGATGGCCGCCACCGTCGCGTTGTACGAGATCGCGCGGACCGCGATGACCTCCACCACCTTGCCGTCGACCTCCGCCGGGAGCCCCTCGTGAGCGAAGCAACCACGCTGCTGGATCGGGTCCAGGAGCTGCAGGACGCAGCCACCGCCCAGGTCGCTGCGGCGACCACCACCGCCGAGCTCGAAGACGTCCGCGTGGCCGTGCTGGGCCGGAAGGCCGAGCTCCCGAACCTCCTCCGCGGCGTCTCCGAGCTGCCGCCGGCCGAGCGCGGCGCCGCCGGCAAGGCCGCGAACGTGGCCCGTGGCGCGATCGAGAAGGCGCTCGCCGAGCGCAAGAGCTCACTGGCGTCGGCCGAGGAGGCCGTGAAGCTCGCGGCCGATCGCCTCGACCTCACGCTGCCCGGGTCGCCGCAACTCCCCGACGGCGCCCTGCACATCATCACGAGCACCTGGCGAGACGTCGAGGACGTCTTCGTCGGCCTCGGGTTCTCGGTGCTCTCCGGCCGCGAGGTCGAGACCACCCATTACAACTTCGACGCGCTCAACCACAGCCCGACGCACCCGGCGCGCGCCGCCACCGACACGTTCTACGTCAGCGACGACGTCGTCCTGCGGACGCACACCTCGCCGATGCAGGTGCGCGCGATGGAGCAGTACGACCCGCCGCTCTACGTCGTGATCCCGGGCCGGGTGTACCGCCGCGACTACGACGCGACCCACCTGCCGCAGTTCCACCAGGTCGAGGGACTCGCCGTCGACGTCGGCATCACCCTCAGCGACCTGAAGGGCACGCTGATGGCGTTCGCACGCTCGATCTTCGGCGGCGAACTCGACGTCCGCCTGCGGCCGCACTTCTTCCCGTTCACCGAGCCGAGCGTCGAGATCGACGTCGCCTGCTTCAACTGCACCGACGGCTGGATCGGCGGCGACCGCTGCCCGGTGTGCCGCGGCGAGCAGTGGCTCGAGATCCTCGGCGCCGGCCAGGTCGACCCGAACGTCCTCCGTGCGGTCGGCCGTGAGGAGTACCACCCGGAGCGCGTGCAGGGCTTCGCGTTCGGCATGGGCATCGAGCGGATCGCGATGTTGCGCAGCGGCATCCCGGACCTGCGCCTGTACATGGAGAACGACGTCCGCTTCCTGGAGCAGCTTCGATGAGAGTTCCCCAGCAGTGGCTGCTGTCGTACTGCGACCCGGGCCTCAGCACGGCTGAGCTCGAGGAGCGTCTCACCGACAGCGGCACGAAGGTCGAAGCGATCCACCACAGCGGTCCGCCGTCGGCGGAGGGCTTCGTCGTGGGGCTCGTGCTCAGTCGCGAGCAGCATCCCGACGCCGACCGGCTCGGCGTGTGCCTCGTCGACACCGGCGCCGCGGAGCCGGCCCAGATCGTCTGCGGCGCCCCGAACGTCGGCCCCGGCCAGTTCGTCCCCGTCGCCCAGATCGGCGCGGTCATGCCCGGCGGCATGAAGATCAAGAAGGCGAAGCTGCGCGGCGTCGAGTCGCGGGGCATGATCTGCTCGGCGAAGGAGCTCGAGCTCGGCCTCGACCACGACGGCATCCTCGTCCTCGCGACGTCGCCGACCGACTCGCCGTCGTTCGGCGAGCATCCGGCTGCGACGAACCCGCTCTCGGGCATCGACGCGAACAAAGTCCAGGTGGGGGCTCCGCTCGCGAGCGTCGTGCCGCTCGGTGGCCCGGTCATCGAGCTCGAGATCACCCCGAACCGTCCGGACAGCCTCGGCATCTACGAGGTCGCCCGGGAGCTCCACGCCGCGACCGGTGCCGAGCTGCGCCCGCAGCCGTGGGCGAAGGTCGACCTGCCGCCGTTCGTCACGAGCGACCCCGGCGCCGAGGTGCCGCGCGTCTCCGCGAACGGCCTCACGATCAAACTCAGCGAGAACACGCGCTGCGAGCGGTTCACCGCGATCGTCTACGAGAACGTCACCGTGCGGCCGTCGCCGCCGTGGCTCGCCGCGCGGCTCGTCGCCGCCGGCCAGCGCCCGATCAACAACGTCGTCGACATCACGAACTACGTGATGCTCGAGACGGGGCAGCCGCTCCACGCGTTCGACCTCGACCGCGTCGCCGGCGGCACCCTCGACGTGTACGCCGCGCAGGAGGGTGAGGAGATCACCACGCTCGACGGCGAGGACCGCAGGGTCCCCGCGGGCACGATCCTCATTGCCGACGCCGACGGCCCGACGTCCGTCGCAGGCGTGATCGGTGGCCAGCGCTCGGAGGTCCTCGAGACCACCACGCGCGTGGCCATCGAGGTCGCGACCTGGCACGGTCCTTCGATCCACGCGACGTCCTGGGCGCTCCCGGTCCGCACCGAGGCCTCGACCCGCAATGAGAAGGGCCTGCCGGTCGAGCAGGTGCTCGACGCCCAGCGCCGGGCCCTCCAGCTCATGACCGAGCTCGCCGGGGCGACCGCCCTCGAGCCGATGCTCGACCTCGGCACGCGCACCCGCGACTGGCCGATCCTCCAGCTCCCCGGCTCGTTCTGCAAGCGCGTGCTCGGCTACGAGATCAGCGAATCACGGCAGATCGAGCTCCTCCGGGCGATCGACCTCCACGTCGAGTCGTCCGGCACGGGCGTGCTCACCGTGACGATCCCGCCGCGGCGCCGCAACGACCTCACCCGCCCGATCGACCTCGTCGAGGAGATCGCCCGCCTCGACGGCCTCGCGAACGTGCCCGCCACGCTCCCGGCCGGTCGGCCCGCGGGCGCGCTGACCCCGCGCCAGTACGCGGACCGGGCCCTGCTCGACCTGCTCGTCGGTCGCGGGCTGCACGAGGTGGTGGGGTGGAGCTTCGGCAACACCGACCAGCTCGACCGCCTCGGCCTCCCGGACGCCCATCCGCTCCGCGCGGCCGTGAAGGTGCGCAACCCGATGAGCTCCGAGCTCGGGCAGCTGCGCACCACGCTGATCCCGTCGCTGCTGGAGATCGCCGAGCGCAACGTCGCCCGCGGCCACAAGGACCTGCGGTTCGTCGAGCTCGGCACCACCTACCGCGACGCGCCGGGCGCCGAGCTCCCGAACGAGCGCCGTTCGCTCGGCGTGCTGCTCACCGGCCACCAGATCCCGCCGACATGGGCCAACCCGGAGCCGCCGCAGTCGGACGCACTGGCCGCGACCGAACTGGTGCGGGCGATCGGGGCGCTGCTGCGTCTCGACCTCGAGATCGACCAGGCCAACCCGCCGGTGTACCTGCACCCGGGCCGCGGCGCGGTCGTCGTCCTCGGCGACCGGCAGATCGGTGTCGTCGGCGAGCTGCACCCGCGGATCGCGGCCCAGTACGACCTCTCGGGTCCGGTCGCCGTGCTCGAGCTCGACGCCGGCGCCCTGCTCGACGCGATGCCCGGCCGCCCGCAGTACCAGCCGTTCGCGAGCTTCCCGCCCGTCACCCAGGACCTCGCGGTCGTGGTCGACGACGCCGTGCCCGCGAAGACCGTGGTCGCCGCGGCGAAGGGTGGAGGGTCGTCGCTCCTGCGCGACGTGCGCGTGTTCGACGTGTACGCCGGCCCGAACCTCGGCGAGGGCAAGCGCTCGCTCGCGCTGCGGCTGACGTTCCGCGCCGAAGACCGCACCCTCACCGAGGAAGAGGCCAGCGCCGCCCGCGAGAAGATCCTGAAGTCGCTCGAGAACAGTGTCGGGGCGGTCGGTCGTGGCTGATCCGAAGGTCCTCATCGCCGGTGCGTCCGGGTACGCCGGCGCGATCGCCGCGCGGCTCATCCAGGAGCACCCGGTCTTCCAGCTCGGGCCGATCACGGCCCGCGCCGAGGCGGGCCAGAAGCTCGTCGACCTGTATCCGCAGCACCGCGTCGACGCCGTCCTGGAGGAGCTCGATCTGGACCGGCATGCGGGCCAGGTCGACGCGGCCATCGTGGGCTACCCGCACGCCGCCGCCGCGCCCGTGGTGAAGGCGCTGCTCGACCGCGGGGTGCGCGTGATCGACCTCTCCGCGGACTTCCGCCTGCGCGACCTCGGCACCTACGAGGCGTGGTACGGCGAGCACCCGCATCCCGGGCTCATCGGCTCCTCCGTCTACGGACTGCCCGAGATCTACCGCGACGACCTGCCCTCGGCGAATCTCGTCTCCGGCCCGGGCTGCTTCCCGACCGCAGCGTTGCTCGGCCTGCGGCCGCTCGCCGCCGGCGGGCTCCTGCGCGATGTCGTCATCGACGCCAAGACCGGTGTGTCCGGCGCCGGGCGCAAGCTCGCGCACGCGTCGAGCTTCGTGTCGATCACCGATTCGATCAGCGCCTACAAGACCACGGGGCACCGTCACCGGCCCGAGATCGAGCAGGAGCTCGCGCTCGCCGGCTCACCCGTGAAGGTCACCTTCGTGCCGCACCTCGTGCCGGTCGACCAGGGCGAGTACGTGTCGATCTACGCGTCGCTCACCGAAGCGGTGTCCGTGGCCGAGATCGCCGAGCGCTACGCCGCCGCGTACGTGGAGGAGCCGTTCGTGGAGGTCGTCGACGGCCCCCCGAACACCCGCGGCGTACGCGAGACGAACCACTGCCGAATCCACGTGCAGGTCGAGGAACACACCGGGCGGGTCATGATCTTCAGCGCGATCGACAACCTCTGGAAGGGCACGGCGTCGCAGGCGCTCCAGTCGCTCAACGCCATGTACGGGCTGCCGGAGACGACCGGCCTGCTGCCTGGCGCGCATGCGGCGAGCGCGGTGCAGGCATGAAGGCGCGCCCCGACCTGTCGGCCTGGCTGCCGCTCCCCGAGGGCGTCGTCCCGAGCGACGCGTCGGTCCTGCCCGGCGGCTTCCGCGCCGGTGGCGTGGCGGCCGGTGGGAAGCCCTCCGGCGACCCGGACCTCGGCATCCTCGTCTGCGACGCGCAGGAGATGACGAGCGCCGCCCGGTTCACCCCGAGCGCCACGGCCGCCGCGCCGGTGATCATCACCCGCGACCGCTGCACGAACGAGCGCCTCCGGGCCGTGGTCGTCAACAGCGGCAACGCGAACGCCTCGACCGGCCGCCTCGGCCTCGAGGAAGCGGCCCGGATGCAGGGCGCCGCGTCGATGCTGCTCGGCTTCCCGCTCGAGCAGATCGCGCTGTGCTCCACCGGCAAGATCGGCGAGATCCTCGACGGCGGCACGTATGTGAAGGCGATGCCGCGCGTCCGCGACGACTTCTCGACCGACGCGACGTCGTTCAACACGGCGATCTGCACCACCGACCTCTTCCTGAAGAAGGCCGCGGTCGACGTGACCCTGCCCGGTGGCACGGTTCGGTTCGTGGCCCAGGCCAAGGGTGCGGGGATGATCCATCCGGGCTTCGCGACGATGCTCGTGTTCATCCAGACCGACGCGAAGTTGAGCGCCGGCCAGTGCGACCGGCTCCTCATGAACAGCCTCGTGGACACGTTCAACCGCGTGTCGGTCGACGGGCAGATGTCGACGAACGACACCGCCCTGCTCCAGGCCTCCGGGACCTCGGGCGTGGCCCCGCAGGACAAGGACGAGGACGCGCTCCTGCAGGCAGGACTCGACCACGTGCTGCTCGACCTCGCGCTCCAGCTCATCTCCGACGGTGAGGGGGCGACGCGCCTGGCCCGGGTGAAGGTGACGGGCGGCGACGCGCTCGGCCATGCCGCGGAGAAGGTCGCCGACCACATCGCGACCTCCCCGCTCGTGCAGACGGCGCTGACCGG
Source organism: Patulibacter sp. (assembly GCA_031119595.1). Taxonomy (GTDB): domain Bacteria; phylum Actinomycetota; class Thermoleophilia; order Solirubrobacterales; family Solirubrobacteraceae; genus JAGIBJ01. Next base: position 6,735 of record JAVHXX010000147.1, read on the forward strand.
CGCCGATCCGAACTGGGGCCGGATCATCCAGGCCGCGGGCCACGCGCTCGCCGGCCGCGGCCAGGTCGAGTTCGACGTGAGCTTCGGCGGGGTGCAGGTGTGCCGCGCGAACCAGGCGGCCCGCTACGACCTGGCGGCGGCCGAGGCCGCAGCGGCGGAGCAGCTCGTCGAGATCGAGGTGACGTTTAAGGGCGACGGCGACGCCGTCCGCTACTTCTGCGACCTCACCGTCGACTACGTCCGTTTCAACAGCGAATACACGACATGACCCGGAGGATCTGATGCGCGACATCAGCACCCTGCTCGAGGCCCTTCCGTACATCCGGGAGTTCCACGGGCGAACCGTGGTCATCAAGTACGGCGGCGCGGCCATGACCGACCCGAAGCTCGAAGAGGACTTCGCCCGCGACATCGTGCTCCTCAAGTACGTCGGCATGAACCCGGTGATCGTGCACGGCGGCGGCCCGGCGATCACGAGCCTCATGAACCGTCTCGGCAAGGAGGTCGAGTTCGTCGACGGTCTGCGCGTGAGCGACGCCGACACGGTCGAACTCGCGAAGATGGTGCTCGTCGGCAAGGTCAACAAGGAGATCGTGCTGCGGCTCGGCCGTCAGGGCCAGCCGGCGGTCGGCCTCTCCGGGGATGACGGCGCGCTCTTCCGCTGCAAGCGCCGTGCTGCCCCGGACGGCACCGACATCGGCTTCGTCGGTGAGATCGACCGGGTCGACACCGGCGTGGTCGAGCACGTGGCCGAGGACTACATCCCGGTGATCGCGTCGGTCGGCGCGGACCGCGAGGGCAATTCGTACAACATCAACGCCGACGAGGCCGCGGGCGCCCTGGCGCGTGCGCTGAAGGCCTACAAGCTCGTGTTCCTCACGGACGTCGCCGGCTGGCTCGACGACCCGGCGTCCGAGGACTCGCTCATCCGCGAGGCCGACGCCGATCGCGTCGAGAAGGCGATCGAGGGCGAGGTCACCGGCGGCATGGTGCCGAAGCTGCGCGCCTGCGTCGACGCGATCCACGGTGGTGTCAGCGCCGCGCACATCGTCGACGGCCGCGTGCCGCACTCCGTCCTGCTCGAGCTCTTCACCGACGAGGGCATCGGCACCAAGATCACCCCGGCCGCCTGAGGAACCCGCGATGACCTCCTCGATCACGCAAGGCGCCTGGTCGCCCGGAAGCACCCCGGCTGACCTCGCCACCCTCCAGTCGCTCGACGACCAGTTCACGATCGACACGTACGCCCGCTACCCGATGGACGCGGTCCGTGGTGCAGGCACGCGCCTCTGGGACGCCGCCGGGCACGAATACCTCGACTTCCTCGCCGGCATCTCGGTGAGCAACGTCGGCCACTGCCACCCGCACGTGGTGCAGGGCGTGCAGGAACAGGCCGCGACGCTGCTGCACGTGAGCAACCTCGTCCACACCGAGCCCGCGCTGCGCCTGGCTGAGCGGCTCGCCACGAACTCCCTCGGCGACGGCTCGAAGGTCTTCTTCTGCAACTCGGGCGCCGAGGCGATCGAGGGCGTGCTCAAGCTCGCGCGGCGTGCGAAGAGCGCCGGCGACTTCGTCGTCGTGAAGGCCGGCTTCCACGGCCGCACCTTCGGCGCGCTCTCCGCGACGCCGCAGGAGGCCAAGCAGGCGCCGTTCGCGCCGCTCGTGCCCGGGTTCGTCGTGGTCGAGCCGACGGCCGACGCGATCGACGCCGCCGTCACCGACCGCACCGCCGCGGTACTCATCGAGCCGATCCGCGGCGAGAGTGGGGTGCACGTCGTCCCCGACGAGGTGCTCGTCGCCGCGCGCGAGGCCTGCGACCGCCACGGCGCCGCGCTGATCTTCGACGAGATCCAGACCGGTCTCGGCCGGACCGGTCCGCTGTGGCGGTTCGAGTCGACGCCCGTCGTCCCCGACGCGATGACGACCGCCAAAGCGCTCGGCGGCGGCTTCCCGATCGGCGCGTTCATCGCCGGCCCGCGGCTGGCCGACCAGCTCCAGCGTGGCGACCACGGGTCGACGTTCGCGGGCTCGCCGATCATCGCGGCGGCGGCGCACGCCACCCTCGACATCCTCATGGACCCCGAGCTCCATGCCCGCACGGCCGTGCTCGGCGAGCGCCTGCGTGACGGCGTCAGCCGCCTCCCCGGCGTGAGCGAGGTGCGCGGTGCGGGCCTCATGGTCGGCTTCGACCTCGCCGCCGGCGGCGCCCCGGATCTCGCGCTGCGCGCCATCGGCGAGCAGCGCCTGCTCCTCAACGCGACCGGCCCGGAGACGATCCGCCTCCTGCCGCCCCTCGTCGTGACCGAGGCGGAGATCGACGACGCCGTCGGGCGCCTCGCGGCGCTGCTGGGCTAGCGCCCGCATCGCGGCGCCGTCCGCGAGTCTCTACAAGCCGAGCCGCTTTCGGACTTGCTTAACCAGCTTGACGAGTCGCGGATCGTCTGAAACCTCGTACAGAACTTGATCTGCCACCGGACCGGCCTCGGCGAGCGCTCGGGAGATCCGTTGTTTTGACCATCGCTCGCTTCGGATACGCGAGACAAGGTATTGCTGCAATCGGCGACTAGGGTCAGGCCCGGCGGGGAGGAGGTTGTCGAGTGGGGACGACTCGCCGACCGAGAACTGCCGCCGCTGGATAGCGTTATGC
>JAVHXX010000148.1:0-7460 GCA_031119595.1 Patulibacter sp.
CCCGACGGGAGGTTGCGGCGCCCGTCGGAGTTCTGCCAGTGGCGGCCGTCGACGCGCAGGGAGATGTCGGTGCCGGGGCCCTCGATGCGGATGGTCGTCGCGCGTGTGAGGCGCTCGCAGAGCTCGGCCTGCATCGCGGAGAGATCGGCCCAGGCGCCGGCCGGGTCGGGTCGGTCGAGCATCAGGGCGCGCTGGACGAAGGCGCCGTACGCGGCGAGTGACATCGCGGCGCGCTGCGCCAGGGCCTCGGTCGGATGGATCGAGAGGCACCACGGGGTGTCCGTGGAGATCCGCCGCAGCGACTGGCGGCCACGGGCGAGCTGCGCGACGCGGGCCGGGTCGGCGCCGGCGAGCGGCTCGGTGGGGCCGGGCGCGTGGATGCGCACGAGCTTGGTGGCGGCCTCGAGTTCGGCGACGGCGATGGGTGAGGGGGCATCGAGCTGCGTGTCCTGCGCGTGGTCGACGACCTCGCGGGCGAGCCCCTCGACCTCGACGCGGAGGGTCGGCCAGGCACCGCGGTCGAGCACGGCGCGATGCAGGGCGCGGCCGAGCGGGAGGGCGTCGGCGGGGACGTCGATCAGGACGGCATCGCCGGGGACGACCCGGATGCTCCAGTCGCAGAGGAGGTCTGCGTGGGCGACGGGGTCGTAGGCGAGCGTGGTCTCGGCCTCGTGGGCCCGGACGCTCGCCATGCGCGCCGCGGCGCTGCGGACGGCGTGGTCGGTTTCGTCGCTCACGGGCGCTCCATCTCGGGGAAGTACTCGGCGAGGTGCTGGCGCAGGGATTCGCGCACGAACCGGCGCTCGTCCTGCGAGGCCATCCGGTACCGGCCGAGCAGCTCCTTGCGCGCGGTGATCGGCGAGTCGTTGATGTCCCAGCCGGTCCCGAGCTGCTCCCACAGGAACTCGAGCCCGCGCTGCCACGAGTCGTCGGTCGAGCGCCGCAGGTCGTGGATCTCCTCGTGGTACCGCGCCCGCGCAGGCAGCGGCAGGCCGGCGCGCAACTCCACGGCGAGGCCGCCAGGCCCGCCGTCGTAGCGCACCGACGGGGCCTTGAGCTTCGGGAGCTGGTCTCGCTTGGCGCGCTTCTTGGCCACGCGACCAGGGTATCGGGAGGGCGGAGGGGCGCCGGGCGGCGCGGGCGGTGGCCTCCGCCCCGGCCCGGGTACCGGCGCGTCCGTCGCGTACGATGGCCGCAGATGCCGTCGCCCGCCACCGAACGCCAGCAGCCCCGTGGCGAGCGGATCATTCCGGGGCTGTGGCGCCTCCGCCTGCCGTTGCCGTGGTCCGGGATCCCGCACGCGAATGCGTGGGTGATCGACGCCCCCGGCGAGGACGCCGGCCACATCCTGTTCGACACGGGCCTCCACACGGACGAGTCCTTCGCGCAGCTGGTCGAGGCACTCGCCCAGATCGGCAAGCGCGTGGAGGACACCCGCCTGCTGGTCTGCACCCACGCGCACGTCGACCACTACGGCCAGGCCAAGTCGGTCGTCGACGCCGCCGGCTGCGAGTTCTGGATGCACCCGCGCCACGAGCACATGACCGAGTCGCTCAAGGACCCCGAGCGGCTGCTGGAGCAGCGGGTCGCCGTGGGCCGCGAGAGTGGGGTGCCCGAGGAACTCCTCCAGTACTACCGCGAGGCCGGCAGCGCCGAGAAGCCCGGCGTGAGCGGCCTGGTCACGCCGACCAAGGACCTCGTCGACGGGGTGAAGGTCGAGACGGCCGTCGGCGACTGGCTCGTCGTCGAGACGCCGGGCCACGCCCCGAGCCACGTGTCGCTGTTCCAGCCCGAGCGCCGGATCCTGCTCGCGGGCGACCACATCCTCGGCCGCGTCGCCCTGTACTACGACTACGGCTGGACCCCGGACCCCGTCGAGGAGTACCTCTCGAGCCTGGACCGCGTGGAGAACCTCGACGCGCGCCTGTGCCTCCCGGGCCACGGCAAGAGCTTCACGGACGTTCGCGGCCACATCGAGGCCCACCGCGACACCGCCCTCGGCCGCATCGAACGCGTCGAGGACGTGGTCCGCGCCGCGGGCCCGGCCACCGCCATCGAGATGATCCCCGAGATCTACGGTCGCCCGCTGAACAAGGAGAACGCCGGCTGGCTCATCTCCGAGACCATGTGTTACCTGCGCCACCTCGAGCACCGCGGCATCGTCACGCGCGGCGACGACGAGGATCCGCGCTGGACCGCGGTCCCGCGCGCCTGAGCGACCGGCCCCGGCTCACGCAGCGCCGGCCAACCCCGTCCGACGGACACCGCCGTGGCCTCGCCGGGTGCCCGCTCCCACCCCTCCTAGAATCGAGGGGAATGCCCACCCCTGATTCCACCGACGACCTCGATGTCGAGGTCGTCCGGTCGGCACGGGCGCGGCGCGTGGCGGTCCGGGTCGACCGGGTCACCGGACGCGTCCGCGTGACCCTGCCCGAGCGCGCCGCCGCTGCCGAGGCCGACCGCGCCCTGTACCGCCACCGCCGCTGGATCGCGGCCCGACTCGCCGAGGCCGCAGAGATCCGCGCGCAGGTCGAGGCCCGCGGCGACCGCCTCAGCGTGTGGGGCGAGGAACTCCGCCTGGTCGAAGAGCCCGGCCGGCAGCGGGTGCATCGCCGCGGCGACGACCTCCTCGTGCCGCCCGGCGGCGGTCCGGCGCTCGAGCGTTGGCTTCGCGCGCAGGCGCGCGCGAGGCTCACTCCGCTCACCGAGCAGGCCGCCGCCGCGCTGGGCCGCCCGCTCGCACGCGTGTCGATCGGCGACGCGAAGACCCGCTGGGGTTCCTGCACCGCGAAGGGCACGATCACCTTCAGCTGGCGGCTCGTCCTCGCGCCGCCGTGGGTGGCCGAGGCGATCGTGTGGCACGAGGCCTGCCACCTCGTGCACCTCAACCACTCGACCCGCTTCTGGACCCTGCTCCGCAGGCACGAGCCCCGCACCGACGCGGCCCGCGCCTGGCTCCGTGGCAGCGGCGCCACGCTCGTGCTGCCCGCGTTGGCGCCGACGACCTGACCTCGGGTCACGCCGCGGTCGGTCGCGTCGGCGGCGGCCCGGTCGACCACGCTGTGCGGGTCCGGCGGGAGCGTGTGCGACTCGGCACTCCATGGCCGAACGGATGCTCGGTAACTCGATCGTCCGTCGAGTGGACGCAGGTGCGCGGTTTGCCCGTTCAAGAAACCGGTGCAAAACGCCGAGCCTATGTCCGTGGAGACGCTTCCCCCGGCATCTGCGCACGGCCAGTCACGTATTGCGCGCTTCGGCGCACTCGGTCTCGTCCTGCTCATCATGGGCCTCACCGTCGGTGCGGCTGAACGTGCACGTGGTCTCGCCGACGAGCGCAGACAGGCACAGGTCGAGCTCCGCCGTGCCCAGGCCGCGAGCGAACAGCTTCGCGCGATCGCCGCCGAGACGGCGGTCCTGGGCAACATCGACGCCCCGCACGCCAACGAGGCGTTCCAGGCCGGCGCCGCGCTCGCGCAGTCCGTCGACCGGCTCCAGCACCTCGGGGTGCACGGTCCGGCGAACGACCGCCTGCGCAAGGCGATGAAGGACCTCGTCGTGCAGGGCACGGCGGCCGCCATGCTCGGCCGCGAGGGCAAGGTGAAGGCCGCGCAGAACGCCTACCACGACAACGTCGACCCGTTGCTGTCCGGGGTCATCCGCGACACCGACGAGCAGATGAAGGTCGAGGATCGGCGGGCGCATCACGCCACGGTCGTCGCCCGCGACGTCCTCATCGGTGGCACGCTTCTGGGCCTCCTTGCGCTCGCGCTCCTCGTGCGCCGCTTCGAGGCGATCGCCCGCCAGGGCCGCGCCGAGACGCTCCTGCGCCGGCAGGCCTTCACGGACGCGCTCACCGGTCTCCCGAACCGCGCCGCCCTCGAGATCGCCCTCGGCGAACGCCTCTCGGTGTCGACGAGCCTCGCCGACGAGACGGGGTCGATCTCCCTCGCCGAGCCCGACCTGCCGCCCGTGGCCATGGCACTCCTCGACATCGACGACCTCAAGACGATCAACGACAGCCTCGGCCACGGCCGCGGTGACGAGCTCGTCCGCACCATCGGCGCACGCATCGCCGCGACGCTCGGTCCGCACGACCTCGTGACCCGCTTCGGCGGCGACGAGTTCGGCGTGCTCCTCGCGGACCCGTCGCCCGAGCGGGCGATCCGCGAGATCGAGCGCGTGCTCCAGGCGATCCACCGTCCGGTGCTCCTCGGCGACCGCGACGTCCGCGTGACCGCCTCGGCCGGTGTCGCCGTGGGCCTCGACGTCGAGACGATCGTGCGCGATGCCGACATCGCGATGTACGCCGCCAAGGCCGCCGGCAAGGACCGTGTGTCGGTCTTCAGCCAGTCCATGCGCGACGACGCCCTCGCGAACCTCGAGCTCACCGCCGACCTCCGCCGCGCCCTCACCCGCGACGAACTCTTCCTCGAGTACCAGCCGATCGTCGACCTCAAGCACGGCCGCGTCGACGGTGTCGAGGCGCTCGTCCGCTGGATGCATCCGGTCCGTGGCCGCATGAACCCGGTCGAGTTCATCGGCCTCGCCGAGCGCACCGGCCTCATCGGCCCGCTCGGCTGGTGGGTCATGCAGACGTCGTGCGGGCAGATGCGCCGCTGGCTCGACGAGGGCTGGGCCGACCCGACGCAGCACGTCTCCGTGAACGTGTCGCCGATCCAGCTCGCCGAGCCCGACATGGCCCGCCGCATCGCCCGCATCCTGCGCGAGACCGGACTCGACCCGCGCCAGCTGCAGCTCGAGATCACGGAGAGCGTGCTCGTCGACCGACCCGAGGCGCTCGTCGCCGACCTCACCGAGCTCATGGGCCTCGGCGTGCGGATCGCCATCGACGACTTCGGCACCGGCCACTCGGTGCTCGCCTACCTCAAGGACCTCCCGGTCGACGTCCTCAAGATCGACAAGGCGTTCGTCGACGAGATCGAATCCGACGCCGGCCGCGCGCGCCTCACCCAGGGCATCGTGCAGCTCGCCCAGGCGCTCGACCTCTCGATCGTGGCGGAGGGCATCGAGACCGCCCCGCAGGCCTCCCTGCTCCACGGCCTCGGCGACATGCTCGGCCAGGGCTTCCTCTACTCGCGCCCCGTCGCGCCGAGTGTCGCCGGGCAGCTCCTGCGCGACGGCAATTACGGCCCGACGCCCGAGTCGGCCGACTTCACGCCGGACTTCCCGCGCCCCAGCGCGGCCTGAGCCGACACGCTCTCCGGAGCGGCGGCGCCGCTTCCGGGATGGCGCAGGCCGCCCGGATCAGCCGACGGTGATGGTGCCCGTGACGGTCTTCACCGCACCCGACGCATCGCGGTAGCGGTAGCTCAGGACGACGGTCCGGCTGCGGGCCGCCTTCAGCGCACGCCGGGAGACCTTGACCCGCACGCGGATCGTGCCCGCGGCGTCGGCGGTCGCGGGGAGCCGGGCGACGCGCTTCTTCCCGGCCGTGCCGACGATCACGACGTGCGTCGACGGCGCCAGGCCGGTGAACCGGATGAGGAGGCCCTTGGCGAGCGCGGCCTGCGTGACCTTCGACGCGGCGACGAACGCCGGCGTGCGCGGTGCCGGCGGTGCCGGCGTGGGAGTGGCGTTCGGACGCGGGGCGGGCGTCGGCAGGGTGCCCCCGCCGGACTCCGGGCGCTGGGGCGTCGGCGTGGGGGTGATGACCGGCGTGGGCGTCGGGCTCGGGACGGGCGTGGGGGTCGGTGTGGGTGTGGGCGTAGGGGTCGGGGTGGGCGTAGGGGTCGGGGTGGGCGTTGGCGTCGGCCCCGGCGTGGGCGTGGGCGTCGGACCCGGCCCAGGCGTCGGCGTCGGGGTCGGGGTGGGCGTGGGCGAGGTCCCGTCGCCGCCGAACCGCACGACGAGGCCGCCGCCGGTCGCCATACCGGCGGCGACGAGCGCGCCGTCGGCCTGGAGCGCGGCACCGTCGCCGGTGAAGTCGCCGCGGCTGGTCACGCCCGCGGTCCCGAAGGTCGGGTCGAGCGAACCGGTCGACAGGAGCCGCGCGATGCGCAGCGAGCCGTCATAGGTGTTGCCGACCACGACGAGACGGCCCTGGGCATCGAGTGCCACGCCGCGGTTGCGGATGTCACTGCCGATGCCGAGCAATGCGCGGCCGGCCGTCCCGAACGTCGGATCGAGCGTGCCGCGCGCCGAGAACCGCACGACGGCGAGGTTCTGCTGCGTCGGACCCTGGTCGAAGTCGTAGAGATCACCGACCGCCGTCACTGAGCCGTCTCCGCCGACGGTCAGCGAGCGCACGTGTTGCAGCTGGGACCCGAAGCTCGTGTTCGCGGTGCCCGAACCCGCGAAGGTGGTGTCCGGGGCGCCGTTCGGGAGGTACCGCGTGACCGCGAACGACTCGGTGGCGGCGGTCGGGTCGCCGTCGCCCGGGTCGGCGTCGGATCCCTCGAGGGTGTTGGCGACGAGCAGTTTGCCGTCGGGCTGGAAGGCCGTCACCCACGGGTCGTCGCCGTGGGAGCCGAGCGAAAGGGTCTGGATGCCGTGCTGCTCGTAGGTGGTGTCGACCGTGCCGTTCGCGCTCAGTCGGGCGACCGCGAGGCGGTTCGGCGGCTCGTCGCTGAACCCCGTCCCGGTCACGCCGAGCGTGCCGTCGGGGAGGGCCGTCACCGACGTGAAGTACGCGAGAACGGTCGACGGGTTCGTGAAGGTGCGAAGGCCCCCACTGCCGAAGGTGCCGTCGGGCGTGCCCGCGGTCGTGAGCCGGGCGACGAACGGCGCGACGCCGCTTCCGTTGCCGTCGCCGTTGCCGACCACGACGAGCTTGCCGTCGGGTTGGAGCGTCGCCCCACCGAAGACGGCGGCGTTGCCGACGTGCGCCACGCCACCTTGGCCGTACGACGGGTCGAGGGCACCGGAGGGGAGGAGTCGTTCGGCGACGATGTCGCGGGTCGGCGACGCCGCGCCCACCACGACGATCCGCTGGTCGGCCTGCACGAACACGGACTGCGGAGCGAGGCCGGCGACCGTGGCCACGGCCCCGTCGGTCCCGAAGGTCGCGTCCGGGCTGCCGGGACCGGCCGCCGAGGCCGCGGCCACCGCGACCACGAACGGGCACGCGACGAGCGCGAGGGTGCGGGCGAGCGCCCAGGGCGTGAAGGACATGGCCGGGGCCGTTTCGTGGGGTGGGACTGGCCCCGGGGGCGGGCGCGAGGACGGGGCGCCGGACAGTAACACGACGGTCCGAAGCGCTCACCCCTTTCCGGAGTGTGGCGCGCGACTGCTTCGTCGCGAAGCCGCGTCGATGCGTGACATCGCCCGCCGGTGCTGGGATTTCGCCACGTCGACGGAGCGTCAACGCGCCCGGAAGTCGTATCGCGAACAGTAACGATATATCGTGATGTTCAGCGATACGAAAGGAGGTGCCTCATGGGTACCTACGCATTCATCAACGACTGGCAGGACGCCGGCCCTCGTGGCCGGCACTGCCACCC
>JAVHXX010000148.1:7470-9375 GCA_031119595.1 Patulibacter sp.
GAGCGGCACCGGGTTGTGGCCCAGCGCGGTGCCGACCGCTCGGACCGCCCGCGGCCGCCCGATCTCGGCGGCGATCCAGCCGTATGGGCGGACCTCCCCGCGCGGGATCTCCAGTGCCTTGCGCCAGACGTCCTGCTCGAACGGGCTGTGACCGCGGAGGTCGAGCGGGATGCGGGCCCGGCGGTCCCCGTCACGGTCGTGGCGGCCCGGACTTCGGTCTCGACTTCGGTGGACCGGGATTCGGCGGCCCCGGCTTCGGTGGTCGCGGCGGTCGCGGCCCGGGCGGTCGCGGACGCTTCGGCGGTCGCGGTCCCCGCGCCGCCCGCGGTGACATCCGCGCCGGCATCCTCGTCCTGCTCTCGGAGGAGCCGATGCACGGCTACCACCTCATGAAGCAGCTGGCCGAGCGGTCCGGCGGTGTCTGGCGCCCGAGCCCCGGCTCGGTCTACCCCACGCTCTCCCAGCTCGAGGACGAAGGTCTCGTCATCTCGAACCAGGGCGGCGGCGGCCGGAAGCTCTTCGAGCTCACGGCCGAGGGCAAGGCCGAGGTCGAGGCGCGCGGCGACCAGCCCGCCCCGTGGGACGCCGTCGCCGACGAGGCCAGTCCGCCCGAGCTGGAGCTGCGCGACGTCGTGTTCCAGGTCGGCGCGGCCACCAGGCAGGTGGTCCACGCCGGGACGGGCGAACAGGTCACGAAGGCCATCGAGATCCTCAAGGACGCGCGGCGCAAGCTGTACCGCGTGCTCGCCGAGGACGACGATGCCCCGACCACCGACGTCGACCTCACCAAGGACGACGACACCCCGGCGGCATAGTCGCCACCGGAGGGCCGGCACGCCGGGCGCACCGCGGTGCGCCCGTTCCGCCCCGACAACGCCGAAGGCCCGGTCCCGCAGCTCGCGGGACCGGGCCTTCGGTCGTTTCAGAGGCGGGCCGACTCAGCCGTGGCGCTGGCTCAGCGGCACGAAATCGAGCTCACGGTTGCCCGTGTAGATCTGCCGCGGGCGGGCGATCTTCTGCTCCTTGTCGACGATGAGCTCGCGCCACTGCGCGATCCATCCCGACGTGCGCGGGATCGCGAACATCACCGGGAACATCTCGACCGGCAGGCCGAGCGCCTCGTAGATCAGGCCCGAGTAGAAGTCGACGTTCGGGTAGAGCTTGCGCGAGATGAAGTACTCGTCCTCGAGGGCGACGCGCTCGAGCTCCTTCGCGATCTTCAGGAGCGGGTTGACGCCCGTGACCTCGAAGACGTCGTCGCAGGCCTTCTTGATGATGGTCGCGCGTGGATCGAAGTTCTTGTAGACGCGGTGGCCGAAGCCCATCAGCTTCTGCTCACCCTTCTTCACGCCCTCGATGAAGTCCGGGACGTTCTCGACCTTCTCGATCTTGCGCAGCATCCGCAGGACGGCCTCGTTGGCGCCGCCGTGGAGCGGGCCGTAGAGGGCGGCGACGCCGGCGGCGATCGCCGAGTACGGGTCGACCTGCGAGGACCCGACCGAACGCACTGCGCTCGTCGAGCAGTTCTGCTCGTGGTCGGCGTGGAGGATGAAGAGGATGTCGAGGGCGCGCTCGAGGCGCGGGTCGGGCTGGTACTTCAGCTCGGCGATCTTGTAGATCATGTTGAGGAAGTTGCCCGCGTACGACAGGTCGTTGTCCGGGTAGACGTACGGCATGCCGCGGATGTGGCGGTACGAGAACGCGGCGAGCGTGGGCATCTTCGCGATCAGGCGGATCGTCTGGATGTCGACGTTCTCCTGGTCGTGGATCGCGTTCGCCTCGGGGTAGAACGTCGACAGCGCGCCGACCGACGAGAGGAGCATGCCCATCGGGTGGGCGTCGTACCGGAACCCCTGCAGGAAGCTCTTGAGGTTCTCGTGCACGAAGGTGTGCGTCGTGATCTCG